>JASHYW010000096.1 GCA_030042885.1 Streptosporangiaceae bacterium
CCCGGCCCGCTGCCCGGTCACCGACCCGGAGATGCCCAGGTCGCCGTCGATGACCCGGATCGCCTCCCGCGGCCAGCCCAGCTGCCGGGCCCGGCTGACCAGGTCATACTGGCGGGCGGTCGACTCGGTGTTCCGCTCGACCTGGATCAAGGTGGACTGGCGGACGTAGATGACGGCCGCCCTGGAGCGGTGCGACGCGGTGATCTTGCCGGACTCATTCACCGCCGGCCTCCGCTCCCGCGGCCGTCCCGGCCGCTTTCGCGATCAGCAGGGCCAGCAGCGCCATCGCCGCTTCCACCTGCGGGGCCGGGAACCCTCCGATGAGGTCCGGGGGTGGCGCCGGTACCTGGTCCGGCATCAAACTGAGCTGCACAGGCTGCACGGTCGTCCTCCTTGCACGGTGACTTCCGTGCAGCCTGCTCCGGGCCGTCCGCGGGCCGGGCGGAAAGACCCGAAACCAGCACCGACAGCCGCAGCAGGTCCAGAACCGATCCCAGGGTCGCCGCAGCGTCGTCCCCGGCTGCGGCCGGCTGTTCCAGGTCGGTCCACGCCGCCGGGATCAGCCGCTTGCTGCCATCGGGCAGCACGACCAGCAGTTCTGCCGCGCCATGCCGGCGCATGCTGCCCAGCACCGGCAGTGACCGGCCCTCGAAGGGATGCCGGCGCCGGGTCAGCGTCACCGCGGTGACGGTGCTCACCGCCGCCCGCCCTCCGCGGCCATGCGCAGATCCCGGTGACCAGCCGCGTGCAGCACCGCTACCGCGGCCAGCACGGCGTTATTCTCATCCAGGCCGGTCACCGCCTCCCGCAGATCGACCGGCACGCCCCCGGCGATGCTCGCGGCGATCCGCAGCACCCGCCCCTCGCCGCCAGAGCACGGCAGCGCCCCCGCCTCCAGCGCGCCGGCCGCCGCCTCGAAGTCGACCGCCGCCATCACGACGCCAGTGATTCCCTGACCGAATTCCACGGCTATTGCCAGGAAATCCTGACGGTAAAGCCACGAGCCATGCCCGATCAGCAGCTCAACCGCTGCCTCCGTGCTGAAAAGGCCTTTCGCCCACGCGCGCAGCGCTGCCGCGAGGTCATCGAAGCCCGTAGTAAGGCGGGGTGTCGTTCGACCGAGTTCTTCACCGGGGCCTGACCGCCGAGGCCGCGGCCCCCCACCCGGCCGCCGCCTGAGCCCCTGTCAGGCTTGACCCGGCACACGATCTCGCCCACCTAATCCCGGCCCGCGATCTTGCCCAGCTAGGCTCGGCACACGATCTCGCCGTGCGGGATACAGAACCACCCGTCCTCGCTGTCCGCCCAGCGCAGCCAGGCCTGGGCCAGGCGCCGCAGGTCCTGCCTGCTGGCCAGGCCGTGCTCCACTGCCCGGTCCCCGAACGGGGACTCGGTGAGGCGTTCGGCCCACAGCCTGCCCCACCAGGGCCGGTCGGCGGGCCCGGTGTAGCACCACGCGCTGGCCGACGCCTCGACCTCCGCGAAGCCGGCCGCGCGAGCCCAGGACAGCAGGCACCGCCCGGCGTCCGGCTCGCCGCCCAGCGCCCGGGCCACGGCCCGGTACAGGGCCTGCCACTCGGCCAGCTCGGGGTCCCCGGGGAACCAGAACATCCCGCCGTAGTCGCCGTCGCGGGCCGCGACCAGCCCGCCCGGGCGGCACACCCGCCGCATCTCGGCCAGCGCCCGGACCGGGTCGGACAGGTGCTGGAGCAGCTGGTGCGCGTGCACCACGTCGAACGTGCCGTCGGCGAAGGCCAGCCGGTAGACGTCCCCGGTCTCGAACCGGACGTTGGCCTGGCCCCGGCGGCCGGCCTCGTGCCGGGCCTCGGCCAGCACGTCCGGCGCCGCGTCGATCCCGGTGACCTGGCCGCCGGGCACCCGGGCCGCCAGGTCCGCGGTGATCGTGCCCGGCCCGCAGCCGACGTCGAGTACCTGCGCGTCCTCGGGCAGGCACGCCAGCAGGTAGGAAGCCGAGTTCTCCGCGGTCCGCCACCGGTGCGATCGCAGCACGCTGTCGTGGTGGCCGTGCAGGTAGGTCTCGGCCATCAGCCGCCCCAGCTGGCCGGGATCTCCGCCGAGTCGGTGAGCCGCAGCTTGCGCCGGGCCCGCTCGTAGAACGTGGTCCGGCCCAGCCGGACGACGCGGGCGGCACCGGGGCGCGGGATGACCCGGATCATGTCGCCGGGTCCGACGTTCGCGGCGAGGTTGCCGTCCGCCTCGACCGCGAGCCGCCCGCTGCCGGGCAGGATATCCAGGGCCAGCTGGTCATCGCAGGCCACCACGAGCCCGCGGTTGTAGGCGGAGTGCGGCGCGACCGGGGTGATGACCAGGGCCTCGACCGCCGGGCTCACGATGGGCCCGCCGGCCGAGAAGCTGTACGCGGTCGAGCCGGTCGGGGTCGACACCACCAGCGCGTCCGCGGCGTAGCTGACGAACCTGTCGCCCGCGGCCCACACCGAGACGGCGGCCGTCTTCTGGCCGGGGAACCGGACGAACGCCACATCGTTGAACGCGGTGATGACCTGATCCCCGATGACCGCGTCCACCGCCAGCCGCGGCTCGACGGTGAACCTGTGCTCGTCGATCGCGGACAGCGCGTCGGCCAGGTCCGGCACGTCGACCTCGGCCAGGAACCCCAGCTTGCCCAGGTTGACCCCGAGCACCGGGAACCGCTGCCCGTCCGCCAGCCTCATGGCCCGCAGCATGGTGCCGTCGCCGCCCATGCTGACCAGCAGATCCGCCCGCTGGCGCATCTCATCGGGGGTGACCGCATCGGCCGTGCAGGCCAGCCTGGCCAGCTCGGTGTCGATGCCGAGGACCTTGATCCCCCGCCGGTCGGCCCAGTCCAGGACCGAGCCGACCGCCCCGCTGCAGTCCCGCTCGGGATGCAGCATCAACCCCACGACATGCATCTCAGCGCCTACCCGTGGTCGACATGGCCTCAAGCTACTCCAGGTCAGCAGCCCGGGCCAGGATGAGACTGTGCCCGGCGCCTTCGGATTCGGGGACAAACCTGTCCCACAGCGGGGTGAGCCTGGCCTCTTCCAGCCAGCCCAGGTAGCTGCCGGTCCCTGCGTGGCCCGGCCGCCTGCCCGTCATCGTCCCGGTAGGCCTCGGAGACGGCGTCATAACCGCGCCGGACCAGCGCCCGCTGCCGGGCCCGCGCGGCCGCCTCGTTGGTTTCCACGGCACCATTCTCCTGCGCCGCCAAAGGCGGGCCGGGCTGTTTTCCCGGTCACCCTCGGTGTCAGCGCACCACCGGCCTATGGGACCGTGTCGGTGGTGATGACCGAAGACCCGGGGGAGCGAGCATGCGGCTGGACCTGAGCTGGCGCGACGAAGACGGCCTGCGGCTGCCGATGGCGCTGTGGCGCCCCGGCCCGGGATACCGGATGATCACCAGCGGCGTCCTCGGCGGCGGCCTCGGGCCGCGCGAGTGGGTACTCAACGCCCAGGTCGCCACCGGGTACGCCCGGACCGACCCGGCGGCGCACCTGCGCCAGCTGGCCCGCGGCCTGGGCTTGTCCGGGCCGGGGATCGGGCTGCTGACCGCCGCTCAGGTGACCGACGTGGTCCAGCGCGAGGACCGGGGCGTGCACGCCGCCGTCACCGTCGGCCTGCGCGTGCCGACCTGGGCGGCGGCCCCGCCCGGCGGCCCGGACCGCGAACTCGCGCCGGCCGACCGCGATGTCCGGTCGCGGCCGGGCACGATCAACGTCATCGTCGTGGTCCCGGTGCCGCTGGCTGACGCGGCCTTCGTCAACGCCGTCGTCACCGCGACCGAGGCCAAGGCCCAGGCCGTTCTGGACGCCGGGTTCCCGGGCACCGGGACGGCCACGGACGCCATCTGCATCGCCGCGCCCGCGGACGCGCGCGGCGTGCCCGCCGAGGAGTTCACCGGGCCACGGTCGCCGTGGGGAGCCAGGATCGCCCGCGCCGTCTACGCCGCCGTCCGTGCCGGGGCGGCCGGCTACGCAGCGACGCCTGCCCGGGCCCGGCCATGAGCTCACGGCGGTGACAAGCACCGAACGGCCGTGACGATGTCGCAGCCATCGGATCGACGAGGTCGACATGACCGCCGCCGACGTCGACGCCTTCGCTGCAAAGGGCGTCACGCGCCTGGTGGTCGGGCGACATCGACCGGATCGCGCTCGAGGCCCCGGAGGGGGTCCGCTTCCTGATCAGGTCGCGACTGGTCACCGAGGCCGAGATGACCCACTTCCAGGTGTCCTGATCCCCTGGCCGCTCTGCGGGAGCCGCGGCTAGCGTAATCAGTATGGAGAAGGAGGGACGACAGCCGGAGGCAGCAGAATCCGCGACCAGCGTCGTCGTGAACGGCGAGCGGTGCGAGCTTGACCCGGCACAGTCCGGCACGCTGCTCGCGCTGCTGCGGTTCGATCTGGGCCTGACCGGCGCCAAGCCCGGCTGCGGTGAAGGCGAGTGCGGTGCCTGCACGGTGCTGGTCGACGGCACGCCGGTG
>JASHYW010000015.1 GCA_030042885.1 Streptosporangiaceae bacterium
CCAGGGGGGCCAGGGGGGCCAGGGGGGTACGGGGGGACGGGAAGTCCCCCCGTGAGCAGGGGGGGCCTGGGGGGGATCGTCCCCCCGAGGGAACACAGAGTCGCCTGCGTCTACAAGCCGATCGCGGGCGAGCGGCCGCTGTGGGACTTCCCGGCGGGCACGCTGGCTGGCAGGGAGGTCGCCGCCTACATGGTGTCCCGCGCGGCCGGCTGGGACGTGGTGCCGCCGACGGTCATGCGGGACGGGCCGTTCGGGCCGGGCATGTGCCAGCTGTGGATCGACCACGACCCCGGCGTGGACTTGATCGCCCTGTCCCGCCGCACCGATCACGCAGGCCTGCGCGACATGGCCGTGTTCGACGCGGTGGTGAACAACGCCGACAGAAAGATAGGTCATCTCCTGCCCGTCACCGACGGACACCTGTACGGCTGCGACCACGGTGTCTGCTTTGCCGAGGACTACAAGCTGCGCACCGTCTTGTGGCAGTGGCGGGGTAAGAGCCTTCCCCGGCGCTCGATGGAGGCGCTTCGCCGCCTGAGCACGCAGCTCACCGACGGCAGCCTGACCGCCGAGCTGTCCGCGCTGCTGACCGCGAGCGAGATCAGCGCCACCAAGATCAGGGTGGAAACCCTCCTCGAGCACCGCGTGCACCCTTATCCGCCCGCAGACTGGCCCGCCGTTCCCTGGCCCCCGGTCTGATTCTCCGCCCAGGCTCCCGTGGCCCGGCCGTCAGCTTCCGCCCGGACCCAGAGGCCCGCCCGAGCGGCCCTGGCGCCTGAAGTAGCGCTCGAATTCGCGGGCAATGGCGTCGCCGCTCGCCTCAGGCAGCTCCATCGCGTCCTTGGCCTCCTCGAGGGTCCGCACGTAGTCGGCGACCTCGGAGTCCTGCTGGGCGAGTTCGTCCACGCCGCGCTCCCAGGCCCGCGCCTCCTCGGGCAGATCGGCCAGCGGCAACGGCGCGTCCAAGATGTCCTCCACGCCGCGCAGCAGCGCCAGGGTGGCCTTCGGGCTCGGCGGCTGAGCCACGTAGTGCGGCACCTGAGCCCACAGCGAGATGGTCGGGATGCCCGCGCCGGTGCAGATGTGCTGGAGCACTCCGATGATCCCGGTCGGGCCCTTGTAGTCGACCCGGCCGACGTCGCCGACAGCCACATCGGCGGCCAGCTTGGCGTTCGATGAGCCGACCGTCACCGGCACTGGGCGGGTGTGCGGCGCGTCGGCCAGCAGCGCGCCGAGCAGGATGACGAGCTCTACGCCGAGGCTTTCCAGGCCGCGCACGAGTTCCTCGCTGAACGCCCGCCAGCGCATGTTCGGCTCGATGCCGTGCACCAGCACCACGTCGCGGGACAGCCCGGTGGACGGCACCGGGGAGCCGGCGGGATCGAGGGGGTCAGGGTTGTGCGCCCGCGCGAGCGAGATCCTGGTCGTCGGCCAGATGAGGCGCTTGGTATGGCCCTTCTCGACCTCGATCACCGGCCGGTTGACCTGGAAGTCATAGAAGTCCTCGGGATCGATGGCGCCGATCGGGGTCGCCTGCCAGGCGATGCCCAGGTGATTGACCACCCCACTGGCCGCCTCGCCTGCGTCATTCCAGCCCTCGAACCCGGCGATGGCGACCGGAGAGGCGAGTTCGCCGATGTCGTTGAACTCGATGACTCTCCACCTCCCAACGGATGCGCCGTCTCTCACAGACTACGTGGTCGGCCTTACTCGTTGGGCGGTCAGCTGGCGTGTCCTGAGCCAGGGAACGTAACCTGGGGAATCTTGGCGGTAACTGCCTAGGATGGATGCTGATGAGCACACTACGGGCCGCTCTGGCCGAGCGAGTCGTGGTGGCAGACGGGGCAATGGGGACCATGCTCCAGGTGAGCGAAGCCACCATCGACGATTTCGCCGGTTACGAAGGCTGCAACGAGATACTGAACGTGACCCGGCCCGACATTGTGACCGGGGTCCACGAGGCCTACCTTGAAGCGGGCGCGGATTGCGTCACCACCAATTCGTTCGGGGCCAATCTCAGTAACCTCGGTGAGTACGGTATCGCCGACCGGATCGGGGAACTCTCGCTGGCATCCGCCCGGCTGGCTCGCGCGGCGGCCGACCGCTGGGCCACGCCGGGCCGCCCGCGCTGGGTGCTCGGCTCGATGGGCCCGGGCACCAAGCTGCCCACGCTCGGCCACGTTACGTTCCGTGAGCTGCGCGACGCCTACCAGGCCAACGCCACCGGACTGCTGCGCGGGGGCGTCGACGCTCTGATCATCGAGACCTGCTACGACCTGTTGCAGGCTAAAGCGGCCATCATAGGAGCCAGACGGGCGGCGGCGGAGGCCGCCCCCGGATCGCTGATCATCGTGCAGGTGACGATCGAGACCACGGGCGTGATGCTGCTCGGCAGCGAGATCGGCGCCGCGTTGACGGCCCTGGAGCCGCTCGGCATCGACATGATCGGGCTGAACTGTGCGACCGGCCCCGGCGAGATGAGCGAGCACCTACGGTACCTGGCCGCGCACTCGCCGGTGCCACTGTCCTGCGAGCCGAACGCCGGCCTGCCAGAACTCACCGCTGACGGGGCGCGCTACCCGCTGACCCCGGACGGGCTTGCCGACGCCCACGACAGGTTCACCAGGGAGTTCGGGCTGTCGCTGGTCGGCGGGTGCTGCGGTACCACGCCCGAGCACATCGCGGCGCTGGCGGACCGGGTGGCCCGGCGGCCGGCCGGCCGGCGCAGGCCGCGTCCCGAGCCGGGAGTGGCCTCGCTGTACGCGCACGTGCCGTTCCGGCAGGACACCGCGTTCCTGGCGATCGGCGAGCGGACCAATGCCAACGGGTCGAAGGCGTTCCGCGAGGCCATGGTGGAGGGCAGGTACGAGGACTGCGTCGAGATCGCCAGGGCCCAGACGCGCGACGGCGCCCACCTGCTCGACGTGTGCGTCGACTACGTGGGCCGGGACGGCGCCGCCGATATGCGTGAGGTGGTAAGCAGGCTGGCCACCGCCGCGACCCTGCCGCTGGTGCTCGACTCCACCGAGCCCGCGGTGATCCAGGCCGGCCTTGAGCTGACCGGTGGCCGCGCCGTCATCAACTCAGTCAACTACGAGGACGGCGACGGGCCGGACTCCCGGATCGCCCGGGTGATGCCGCTGGTGCGCGAGCACGGCGCCGCGGTGATCGCGCTGACCATCGACGAGCAGGGTCAGGCCCGTACCGCCGAGTGGAAGGTCGCCGTCGCCGAGCGGCTGATCTCCGACCTGACGGAGAACTGGGGCATGCGGGCCCAGGACATCATCGTCGACTGCCTGACGTTCCCCATTGCCACCGGCCAGGAGGAAACCCGGCGCGACGCGATCGAGACCATCGAGGCCATTGCCGAGCTGAAGCGCCGCCATCCGGCCGTGCAGACGACGCTCGGCGTGTCGAACGTGTCGTTCGGTCTGAAGCCCGCCGCCCGCGCGGTGCTGAATTCGGTATTCCTGGCCGAGTGCGTGCGAGTCGGCCTGGACTCCGCGATCGTGCATGCGGCGCGCATCCTGCCCATCGCCCGGATACCCGATGAGCAGCGGCAGGTCGCGCTGGACCTGGTGTACGACCGGCGCCGCGAGGGCTACGACCCGCTGGCCAGGCTGCTGGAGTTGTTCGAAGGAGTCGACGCGGCCGGGCTGAAGGCCAGCCGGGCCGCCGAGCTGGCCGCGCTGCCGTTGTGGGACCGGCTGAAGCGGCGGATCGTCGACGGCGAGCGGGTCGGGCTCGAGGAGGACCTGGACCTGGCGCTGGCGCAGCGGCCCGCCCTGGAGATCATCAACGACGTGCTGCTCGACGGCATGAAGACCGTCGGGGAGCTGTTCGGCTCCGGGCAGATGCAGCTGCCCTTCGTGCTGACCTCCGCCGAGGTGATGAAGGCATCGGTGGCTTACCTCGAGCCGCACATGGCCCGGACCGACCAGGCGGGCAAGGGCAAGATCGTGCTCGCCACGGTCAAGGGCGACGTGCATGACATCGGCAAGAACCTGGTCGACATCATCCTGTCCAACAACGGCTACGACGTGATCAACATCGGCATCAAGCAGCCCATCTCGTCTATCGTGGCGGCGGCGGAGGAGAACCGCGCGGACGTCATCGGGATGTCGGGGCTGCTGGTCAAGTCCACCGTGGTGATGCGGGACAATCTCGCCGAGCTGAACTCCCGGGGACTGGCCGGGCGCTGGCCGGTGCTGCTGGGCGGGGCCGCCCTCACCCGCGCCTACGTGGAGCAGGACCTGGCCTCGCTGTTCGACGG
>JASHYW010000097.1 GCA_030042885.1 Streptosporangiaceae bacterium
TCCGCCTTCGCAGGCCTGCAGGCCGAGTACTCCCTCGTCCAGCGTGAGGCCGAGCGGGAGCTGATCCCGATGGCCCACGGCCTGGGCCTCGGCATGCTGGCCTGGGGGCCGCTCGGCGCGGGAATCCTGTCCGGCAAGTACGCCAACCCGGACAGCCCAGGCGCCCAGCGCCGGCTCGCCGACGTGGATCCCGGCCGCCTGACCATCGCCCGGGCGGTCGCCGGCATCGCCGGAGAGCTGGGACTCAGCTCCTCCGTCGTCGCACTTGCCTGGCTGCGCGCCCAGGGCGGCGTCATCCCGATCCTCGGCGCGCGGACCGCCCAGCAGCTCGCCGACAACCTCACCTGCCTCGACGTCACCCTGCCGGCTGACGCGCTGGCCGGGCTCGATCAGGCCAGCCACATCACCCGCGGCTTCCCGCACGACTTCCTGGCCAGCGCCGACTTCATCTTCGGTGGCATGTCCGGCCAGCTAGACCTGCCACCGGGCCGGTATCGGATGGGTTGACGGTCACCCGCGGTCGGCTGGAAGGGGCCGCGAGCCGGCAGTTGCGAATGGCCGAGGCGAGAGAGGCCGTGAACATCTGACGTGATAGCGGGTGGGTCTACTGGCTGCCGAGGAGATCGGGTTCGATCGTTCGGAGGCCGCGTGCGACCCAGCCGCGTAAGGGCTTCGTCTGTAAGAAGTTGACGACGAATGAGGACAAATCCCCGCATTTGCCGGTCGCCCATCTGGGTCGATTAAACGTCGGCCTGGGTCAGAAGCTGGCCGGCGCTGTTGCTGTCGACCTTGATGGGCAACCCACGCTCGTTGATGATGCAGCAGCTGATGCGCCCACCGATCGTGAAACACAGGCTGCCGAACATGCGGCGCTCTCCCCGGTCGGTAGCCGCGAGTTTCGGATGGTGACGCGGACACGGTGGCTGAGTGCGTGATCGATTGCCATTGGCTGCTCAGCTGGCTGCGGTCTTCGCCGCGAGCAGCTCGGCGAGCCGGGTGAAGCTGGTCTCCCAGGCTCGGGTGTCGAACACGCCGGGCCGCACCCACCAGTCAGTGACTTCCGGTGAGGCGAGCGCTTGGAACACACGCTCGGGGTCTGCGTCAACCTCGACTGTCGCGAGGATGAACCCGGCGGCCAGGTCGGCGGTGGCGCTGGGGTTGGCGATCGGCGCGGAAGCCTGCTCGGGGGTCATCGTCGGTGCGCTCATCTGCTGTCTCCTTCGCGGGCCGATGGTTGCGGGAATACGGTTTCCGCGAGGCTCGCGACGGTGCCGTTCCAGCCGTCGCGATGCCGGGCCATCGAGCGGTCCGATGCAAGGCCGCTGTGTTCGACAACGACGATCGTGCCACCCCGGTCAAGGCCGAAGTGGACGGTGACGAGGCTGGTGTGGCCGGGATGCAGCTCGTCGTTCTGCCAGCACCAGGTGTATCGGAGCAGTGAAGGGCGTTGCACCTGCTGGTACTCGCCCTCGACCACGTACTCGCGACCGTCCCCGTCGCGCATGCCCAGCACGTAGCGCCCGCCGACCCGCAGGTCGACACAGCAGACTGACGGCTTCCATCCCGGATACGCCGACCACCAGCGCCGCAGCACCTCGGGACTGGTCCATGCGTCGAACACTTCCTCCGGTGGCGCCTGGAACCGGCGCTGAATCCTCAGCGTCTTGAGTGCCGGGACGCTCACGTCTGCCCCTCCCGGGAGTTCCCGGGGCGGTTTGCGAGGTACTCGTCGATGACGTCGAACTTGCGCTCCCACAGCGCACGTTGGCTGATCCAGTCGCGTGCGCCGACGAGTCCCTCCTCGGTCAAGCGCAGCCGGTGATCGGCCTGTACAAGTCGGCGGCCATGGTGGTGACCTTGATGCGCACGAACATCACCCAGGAGGTCGCCGGGGAGATCTTCGGCTGCTCGCAGGCCACCGTGTCCCGGCGGTGGGACCTGCTGCGCCCGGTCATCGGCCACGTGCTCAGTGGCTGCATCCCGGACCCGCGCCAGATCCTCGGCGGCGGTACCGCCCTGGTCGACGCAACCATCGCGCCCACCTGGGACTGGGCGCCGATCCCGGACCTGTTCTCCGGCAAGGCCGGATACCCCGGGATGAACTTGCAGATCGCCGCCACCCTCGGCGGCCGTGTTGCGGCCATCGGCCCGGAGCCGGTGCACGGCGCCCGGCACGACGCCCGCGCTTTCGAGGCCTCCGGCCTGAAGGCCCTGCTGGCCGGTCTCCCGGCTGCCGCCGACCGGGGCTACCTGGGCGTGGAGGGCATCGCCATCGTGCCGTACCGGACACCGCCCGGCGGACACCTGCACGCGGATCAGGCCGACTTCAACAAGGAGCTCAGCGGCATCCGCGCGGCTGCCGAACGCGCCGTGGCCAGCGTCAAGACATGGCGCATGCTGTCTGAAGAAGGCGGCCGCTACCGCGCCCCGATCAGTAAATACGGCGAGATGCTCGCCGGCGTCACCGGGTTGTTCTTCTTCAGCAACTACTGCAACCCCTTATGAATAAGCCTCCCGGAGTGCGCTGAACGTATGGATGTACGGCCCGTTCGTAGTCCGATCCCTGGTCCGGACAGGCCATCGTCTTGATTACGTACCTTCGGCCAGGGATTGCTATCCCGCGGGTGGACCCTCTACTCAACAGTTACCGCTGCGGGCCAGTGACCACCGCACATCTCTGGGTCAGTCGTTGTTGCTGAGCCAGGCGAGTGGGCATGGCAGATCCATGAATGGCATTAAGCCGATAAGAAGACTTGCTCTCATGACCCTGAGTGGACGTACTCATCTGCCGCTGGGAGCGCGAGGAGATCTCACGGACCTGAGATGCCGGGAAGCCGTGCTGGCGGCCATCGAACCGATAAGCGGCATCCTGCTCGCCATCGAACTGTTCACCGAAGCTATCGAGGCAACTGAGACCGAGGAGCACGGGTGCGAGGGTGGTGCTACGCAGTGCTGTACGGGGCACTGAACATGGGCACCGCCCGAGCCAACCTCCCGGGGAAGCCTCGGCGGACCCGATCAGGATCAGCAAGACGAGCAACGGTGGGACCGGGAAGTGGCGCAAGGCCAGCGGGATCTGGCCAATGGAACGGACGGCGCAGCGCTCAGCAACAAGCTTCTTCTCCGGGTGGCCCACGATGGCGATCCCGCGACAACGCTGAACGCACTGCGGCAAGCGTCCTGCGCGAAATCCGGCGTTGACGGCCAGCAACTGGCCCGGGCGTACCCGAAATTGAGCTGGCCCCAGCCAACCAGCGCCTGAACGCTTGAGGAAAAATGTCTGCAGTGGCAAACGCCCTGAATCGCTGCCAGCACCAGGAGATACTCATGAGTACACCGAAGCCAGCTTCCCCCGACGTGTGGATAGATCCAGCCAGCGACCGGGGCTACGCGCGTTCGGAGCAGCTGCAGCAGGATTTCGGAACCGCCGCCGAGCACCTGCGCGAGGTTGACGGATACCTCGATCCGGCCGATCCTGATCAGCGCAGGCAACTGCGTGCCGACCTGGCCCTTGAAGGTGGCGGCGTCAAGGGCATTGGCCTGGTCGGTGCGGTGCTCGTCCTGGACGAGGCTGGGTACTCCTTTGCCCGCGTTGCGGGTACGAGCGCGGGAGCCATCACCGCCTGCCTGATTGCTTCCATCGCCAAGGCCGGGAAGCCGATGACGGCTCTGCGCACCTACCTTGATCAGCTGGAATTCACAAAGTTCATGCCTGAGGGCAAGATCCATCAGTTCTTTGACCGCCAAGGCGGATTCGTCCAGGAGGCCGCCGACGCGGCGATCCTCGCCCACCGGATGGGACTTTATCCGGGCACGTACCTGGCGCAGTGGCTGCAGCCGATTCTCGACGGGCTGGGCGTGCGTACCTTCGCGGACCTGAAGATCGATCAGCCGGATGATCCGGGCATGAGCCTGCCTGCGAACCGGCGGTACCGGCTGGTCGTTAACGTATCGGACATCACCCGGGGGGAGCTGGTGCAGCTGCCATGGGACTACGCCTACTACGGGCTGCCCGCTGATCAGCAAGAGGTGACCGGCGCGGTCCGAGCGTCCATGTCGATCCCGTTCTTCT
>JASHYW010000016.1 GCA_030042885.1 Streptosporangiaceae bacterium
CGCGGTCCCGCCGCTGATGCTCAAGACCGACGCCAACCCCGGCGGCCTGCCCATCGAGACCTTCGACGCCATCCGCGCCGGGGTCGCGGGCGACCGGTCACAGTTCTACCGGGACCTGAGCGCGCCCTTCTATGGCGCCAACCGGCCGGGCTCTACGGTCTCCGCAGGCCTGCGTGATTGGTTCTGGCTGATGAGCATGCAGGTCGGGGTGAAGGCCGCATACGACTGCGTCAAGGCCTTCTCCGAGACCGACTTCACCAATGACCTGAAGAGGTTCGACGTCCCGACCCTGATCGTCCACGGCGACGATGACCAGATCGTGCCCATCGACGACTCGGCGCGGCTGTCGGCCAAGCTCGTCAAGGACTCGACCCTGAAGGTCTACCCGGGCGCCCCGCATGGCCTGGCCAACACCGTGGCCTACAAGGAGACGTTCAACGCTGACCTGCTGGCCTTCATCAAGACCTGAGCCCCACGCCTCGCGTCACCACCGCGGCCACGACCCACCGCCCAGCATCCCGGCACCCGGGCCGCCGCGCTGGCCCTGGAGTTCCTGAGCGCCCCCCATCCGCCGTCGCCGCGACCGCTTTTGGGCCTGTTCCGCTGGGTACCGGTTCCAGCCAAGCAGCACTGCCGCATGTCGTACACGCGCGAGAGTGGTGGCCCGGACTGCCAGGGACGGGGTTATCCAGGTGGCCCGGCCTCGGCGAGAGCCGCCAGTTCGCCGGAGACGTCGTCGGCTTCGGGCACTCCGATTCGCTGGAAGATCTCCAGCGCCTGCCGCAGGTCGTCTTCCGCCTCAGCGGTGCGGCCTGCGGCCAGGACACACCGGCCCAGGCCAGCCAGCGCATGAGCCTCTTCCAGGGATCCGCCGATGGCGCGGGCCAGGTCCAGGGCCTGCAGGTGGCACTCCTCTGCCTGCGCGAGTTCACCTTCGGCCCGGTGCAGTGTCCCCCTGTCGTTGAACGTCCTGGCCTCACCAGCCCGGTTGCCGATGTCGCGGTAGATGCCCAGAGCCTGCTCCACGGCCCGGGCCGCGGCCGGGTAATCACTCATCGCCTTCCGCACGAGCGCAAGATTGTAGAGGGCGTTAGCCTGGCCGAGCTGGTCGCCGAGGTCCCGGGAGATGCCCGAGGCCTGCTCCACTGCCTGGGCCGCGGCCGGGTAATCACCGGTCAGCTGCCGCACGACCGCGAGGTTGTTCAGGGCATTGGCCTGGCCGAGCTGGTTGCCGATGTCGCGGTAGATGTCCAGCGCCTGCTCCAGGGCCTGGGCCGCGGCGGGGTAATCACCGGTCAGGCACTGCACGTCCCCCAGGTCGGTCAGGGCGTTGGCCTGGCCGAGCTGGTCGCTGAGAGACCGTGCGGCCTGGATCGCGGCGTCGTGGCGGGTAACGGCGTCGGCCCACGGCCCATCGCGCCGCAGCAGCCCGGCCAGGCCGGCGGTCAGCGCGACGACACGGGAGTGCTGGCCGGTACCGGTGACATGGTCCAGGCAGGCGAGCAGGCTGGCCCGCTCGGCCCGGGCCCAGGCCAGCGCCTTCTCACTGCCGGCCAGCGCAGGCACCGCCGCCGGGACCGCGCCCTCCGCGCCCTCAGCAGCGGCCGGAGCGGGGCGGGCCTGGCGGGCGATGAGCACCTGGGTCGGCGGACAACTCCGGTTCGTGCCGCCGAAGATCCGTCGCGGACGGGTGCCGCTACCAGACTTCTGCCTGAATGCGCTGAAGGAACACGCCGAGCGCCAGGCCCACGAGCGCGACGAAGCCGGGGACAAGTGGAGAACTCACGGTTTGGTCCTCCACACGCGGGTCGGAACGCCGATGGAGCCGGACAACCTTCGCCGGAGCTGGGGCCGCATCTGCAACGCGGTCGGCCTAACCGGCGTCCGTTTCCATGACATCCAAGGACGGCCGTACGCGGGGGTTCGCCTACAGCCGTATCCGCAGTACGACAGCCCTCTACGACCCAGCGCACTCCCCGCACGCCCGCGAATGAGACGGAAACTGAGACGAGACGGGTCGGCCCGCTCGCTGCCCGGAGGCGCGCGCGTACCCGCCGCTATGTGCTGCTGAGGCGCGTGGATTCCGGTGGCGCGGAGCGGCGCGTAACTGGATAATCGGCGCACCGTGGCGGGCAGTGATCAAGCTGGTTTGCGAGGGAGCTATGAGCGTTTCTCGGCTGCGTGACATCCCCGGGATTGGGGTGGACAAGGTCGGCGATGCGGCCGATGCTGCGGCTGATCCGCGGTTTTTGCGGCTGGAGAAACTGGACACCGACCTGCGACCACCGGAGGTGGCACTAGAGGCCACGCGCGCCGCCATCGATCGTGATGACACGAACAGTTACCTGCCGTTTCAGGGTCATCTGGCGCTGCGGCGCATCGCCTGGCAGCCGACCTGCCCGAGGATGCGGACATCTATCCGACGCAAGGATTCGGCAGCTTCTGCTCGGCCACCCAGTCCGGGGGTGCCTCCTACACCGAGGGCGGACTCCCACATTGACAGCGCGGTCCACATACCCCTGCATGAACTGCCCAGCCGCCTGACCGAGTTGCCGAACGAAGAGCTGTGGGTTTACTGCCAAACCGGATATCGCGCCTCAGTGGCCGCGTCCATCCTGGACGCGGCGGGCCGAACGGTCGTGGGCGTCGACGATGACTACGATCGGGCGCCGATAGCAGGCCTGCCGATGGCCCGCCGCAGAGCGGACAGTGGTGCCACGGTTCGTTCGGGATATAAAAATGGGTTACGGCCGGTGAGCGGGGTTACGGCGCCCGGCTGGGCCGTCCGCGGCCGTGGCTTGTCCTGGCTGCCGCGCAGCAGGTAGGCCGGCCGGAGAGATCCGGGCTGTCGCGCAGCTCGTTGGCCAGCCCGGAGAACCTGATCCGTCTGCCCCCATGATGTGGACGTGGTAGGGCGGGCCCAGCGCCACACACCGTCGCGGCCGGCCGGCCGAATGCCGCCTACGAAGCGCCGCATCTCGCCTGCAGCGCGGATGATGCCGCGACTACGTCCGCGCTGACGCTTGGGTGGCGACATCGTTGCTGCTCTGCAGCGTGGCGTCGGCGTGGGTGCCGAACTTGAGGAGGCTGCGGGCGCACCACGGCGGACCTGGCACGTAAACGCGACGGTGTCAGATTGCAGGCCCGCTCGGCTGCGAGCCGGCCGAACTGCGTCCGTCGATCTTGACGGGGCGTGCGCCGTTCGTGCACGCCAGTCAGCAGCTGGCGCCACTCGAGCCCGGCTTGGCACTGACAAGCCTTTCTCAGCGAGTGCGTCCGGCAGGCTGATCAGGCAACGCGGTATGCGTCGCGGCCGGCCCTCGCCACAGCCGGCGACGCTCCGTCTATTGATAGCTGGCCGTCAGATTGCCGCGACTGCGGATGGTGATCAACACTAGCCTTATGGCCATCGTCTTGGCGGTTGCTGATAGCCATGACACTGGATCACAGGTCGAGTCCCTGCCCGGCGCCATGCAGTCTGATCGTCTTTATCCCCTAATGAACCTCGCGGCATCTTGCCCAGTCCACAGTCAACGACGTACTGGAACTGTCCCGGCGCTGCAACTCTCGTGTGGGCGCCATGAGGACTGAGCCCGAGCTCGACGGCGTGGATCCGCTGGCAGCGGGGCGCGAAGCGCTGAGCCGGGGGGAGTGGGAGCAGGCCCTGGCGTACTTCGAGGCTGCTTCCGAACGAAACCACACCGCCGAGGCGATCGAGGCCCTCGCCATGGCGGCCTGGTGGCTCGACAACGCCCAGCTCGCGATCGAGTCGCGCGAACGCGCATACCGCCTCTACCGTGAACGCGGCGAGGTGGCCGCCGCCGCGCGGATGGCCATCTGGCTCGGCTGGGACTCGCTCGCCTTTCGCGGCGAACCGGCTGTCGCGCGCGGCTGGCTGCAACGGGCTCATCGTCTGCTCCAAGGATTCGACCCCGTGCCGGAACACGGCTGGCTCGCCCTCCGCGAAGGCGAATTCGCCTTCCTTCTTGAGAACGACATTGCGGCCACGAGACGCTTCGCCGAGCGAGCGCGGTCGATCGGAACCGCGCTGGCTGTGCCCGACATCGAGTTCTCGGCCCTCGGGCTGGAGGGTCTCGCGCTTGCCAGTCAGGGCAACATCGCTGACGGGATCCGCCTGCTGGACGAGGCGTCGGCGGCGGCCATGGCCGGCGAGATGTCAGAGCTGTGGGCAGCCGGACGCACCTGCTGTTACATGATCACCGCCTGCGAGCGTGTGCGGGATCTCGAGCGCGCGCATCAGTGGTCGCAGCGAATGCTCGAGTTCGCTAAGCGCTGGCGGATCCAGGATCTCTTCGCCGTCTGCCGGGCGCACTACGCGGCGATTCTCGTGCTGCGCGGCACCTGGGAGGAGGCCGACGCCATATTCGAGACGGCGCTTCGGGAGCTTCGGGCAAGTCGACCTGGCATCGTGTTTGAGGCTCAAGTCCGCCGGGCAGACCTTCGGCGGCGCCAGGGGCGGTTCGAGGAAGCGGCCGAGTTGTTCCGCCAGGTCGAGTTCCACCCCTACGCCCAGCTCGGGCTCGCGCATGTCGCACTCGATAGCGGGGACGCGGCCCTTGCGGAGGACCGTGCGACGAGATTCTTGCGGAGGCTCGGCCCGGAGAGTCGGCTCCAGCGCGCGGCCGGACTCGACCTGTACGCTCGTGTGCTCGTTGCACTGGGCGAGACGAAACGAGCGAGGAACGCGTACGACGAGTTGCAGGGCGTCGTAGCGGAGGTTGGCAGCGACTCGCTGCGGGCCTCGGCGCTTGCAGTCGAGGGCCTCGTGGCGGAGGCCGAAGGTGACCTCGATACGGCGCGCTCGCACATCGAGGACGCCGTGGACCTATTCCACCAGTTCGGTGACCGGTTCGAGGCGGCGCGGTCGCGGCTCGACCTGGCGCGAGTACTTGTCGCGCTCGGGCGCAGCGGCCCAGCGGCCGAGCAGGCTCGCGTGGCTCATGAAGCGCTAGCCGGAATGCAAGCGGAGCGCGAAGCCCAGCGTGCGGGTGCCCTCATGAGCGAACTTGGCGTGCCTGTGTCAGCCGAAGCCGCGTCGGTGCTGACGGCTCGCGAACTCGACGTGCTCAAGCTCGTCGCACAGGGGCTGAGCAACACGGAAATCGCTCAGCGGCTGGTCCTGAGCGAGCACACGGTGCACCGGCACCTGGCCAATATCCTGCGGAAGCTCGATCTCTCCTCGCGCGCCGCGGCCGTGGCCTGGGGTACGCGCGCGGGCCTCATCTGACCCCGGCTGCCTGCGGTGCGCGCGTGCCAGTTGACCCTGGCCTCGGGCGCGCCCACGCGCCGCCGGTGCTCCTCCGAGCATGGCCCGATCGGGCCACTCGCGCGGCGCGGCGAGTTGGCCCTTCCGGGCGAAGCGAAAGCGCTGCAGTGGCTTGTACCACTAGAGAGCGTGGGCAACTACGGCAGGGAGGAAAGAACGATGGGTCTCCGGCTCGGCGACACGGCGCCTGACTTTGTGGCACAGACGACGGAGGGAACGATCCGGCTTCACGAGTGGATCGGCGGTTCGTGGGCGGTGTTGTTCTCGCACCCCAAGGACTTCACCCCGATATGCACCACCGAGCTCGGCTCTGCGGCGAAGCTGAGCCCTGAGTTCCGACGCCGGAACGTGAAGCTCATCGGCCTGTCGGTGGACTCCGTCGAGGACCACTACCGGTGGCTGGACGACATCGAGGAGACCCAGGGCGCACGGCCCGACTACCCGATCATCGCCGACACCGACCTGAATGTGTCCAAGCTCTACGGGATGCTGGAAGCCGACGCTGAGGGTGACGCCGCGTCGCGCTGCGCGATGGACAACCGGACCGTCCGCAGCGTCTTCGTGATAGACCCCGACATGAGAATCAGGCTCATCACGATGTATCCGATGCAGACCGGCCGCAACTTCACCGAGATGCTGCGGGCAGTCGACTCGATCCAGCTCACGACCAGGTGCCCGGTCGCGACGCCGGCAAGCTGGCAGCTGGGCGAGGACGTGATGATCTCCCTGATGGTGTCCGACGAGAAGGCGAAGGTGCTCTACGGCGACTTCAAGGCGCCCAAGCCCTACATCCGGATCATCCCCCAGCCTGCGTGATTACGCGGATCGTTGATCGGCCGCCCTCTGGCTGTTACCCGCCGAGACCGGCACGGCCCGGCGCCGGGTCCGCATCTGGATGAAAGGAATTCCCATGCCCGCCGCGGTTCGCGCTGCCGCTCCTGAGCCGCTGGCCCAAGGGGCCAGCCTGCTGTCCCGGCCCGGCTTGCTGGCCAGCGTCCGGGCCCGTGCCGGACTCGGGGCGGTGCGGGTCAGCCCGCCCCGGTTGCGGACCGCCGACGGCCACCATCGGGATGCGCGCAGTGCCAGCTGGGTTGAACTGTTCTTCGACCTGGTGGTCGCCGGCGCGGTCGGCCAGCTGGCCGGCGCGCTCCAAGACCATCCTGCCCTGGGCGGGCTGGCCCGGTTCGCGATGCTGTTCATCCCGATCTGGTGGCTGTGGGTGATGTTCACGTTCTACGCCGACCGGCA
>JASHYW010000098.1 GCA_030042885.1 Streptosporangiaceae bacterium
CGCCGCGTTCAGGTCCCCCTGCGGGGGGGTCTGGGGGGGTCGTCCCCCCGGGCCAATACTGCGCGGCTCGTCGGGCACCACGAGGGTGCCCAGGCTGGCCAGCGCGGCGCCCGCGGCCGCGTCATCGGTGATGACGATCACCCGGGCGGCCGCCTGGCAGGCCAGCACCGCGGTCACCGTGTCGCACGCGAGGGCGAGCGCCAGTTCGGCCCGGCGCGGCCCGGCCAGCCCGGCCAGCCGGGACTTGGCCCGCGCGAGCACCTTGACGGGCATCAGCACCGACCACGCGATATCGGTCATGTAGCTGATCTTGCCTCGACATCGGACCAGAAGAACCAGGAGACTGACCCCATGAGCACCGGAAATGGCGCTGACCAGCCTCAGGCGAGCCGCGACTGGGGCTACTCACGCGGCTGGCGGCGGTTCTCGGTGATCGTCCTGCGCCCGCTGCTCATGCTGGCGATGAAGTACCGGTGGCAGGGCAGGGAGTACCTCCCGCGGACCGGCGGCATCATCCTCGCCCCGAACCACCTGTCCTACGCCGACTGGCCCAGCGTCGCCTGGTTCAGCTACGTATACGGGCACCGGTACCCGGTTTTCATGATCAAGTCGGCGGTGTTCGAGGTCAAGGTGCTCGGGCCGATCATGTACAAGCTCGGCCAGCTGCCCGTGTACCGCGCCCGCGGCGACGCCGGCCTGGTGCTCAGGCAGGCCGAGCGGGCGCTGCGCAAGGGTGCCTGCGTGGTCGTCTACCCCGAGGGAACCGCGAGCCGCGACCCCGACCTGTGGCCGATGGTGGGCAAGACGGGGGCGGCGCGGCTGGCGCTGACCACCGGCGCGCCGGTCATCCCGATCGCGCACTGGGGCGCGCAGGACGTCCTGCCCTACGGCTCCAAGCGGCCGCACCTGTTCCCGTACAAGACCATCCAGATGGTCGCGGGGCCGCCGGTGGACCTGTCTGCCTACGCCGGCCAGCGCCTGTCCGCGAGCACGCTGCGGGCGGCCACGGCCGCCATCATGGCCGACATCACCGCGCTGCTGGCCAAGATCAGGCAGGAGACGCCGCCCGCCGTACCCTGGGATCCCGCCGCCGGCGGCCGCGTTCCTTCTGTGGAGCGAACGGCCCCCGGTGTCACCGGCTCGTCCCGGGAACCGAGCCCGCCGGAGTCGGCGGACCCCTCCGGCCCGGCATGAGAGCGGCGGTCATGGGGGCCGGCTCGTGGGGCACCGCTGGCGCTGCAGCGGTCATGCGTGGTGGGCTGCCGGTCGCCGAGGCCGCGGTGATGCTAGCGTCACGGTCAGCCAGACCGGAGTGGTATGGCCCCCCGGATCAACAGGGACGGACCACGTGGACATAGTGCGCAAGCAGGCCGGAGAGAACACGCGCGCGGTGCATCTCCCGGCTCCGCCGACGCCCGCGCAGGAGCCGCTCGGCACGCCGGTGTACCGCACGGCGGCGTTCGCGTTCGACACGGCCGAGGAGTACCGCGCCGTGCTGAACGACGAGATGCCGGGCTACACCTACAGCCGGATCGACAACCCCACGGTCGACGCGTTCGCCCGCGCGGTCGCGGCGCTGGAGGGGGTCAACCTGCCGCGCTGGCCCGCGGCGCAGGCCTTCGCCTCGGGCATGGCCGCGGTCAGCGGCGTGTTCTGGACCTTCGCCCGGGCGGGGGCGCACGTGGTCGCGTCCTCCGCCGTCTACGGCGGGACCTATTCGTTCCTGCGCAACGTCGCGTCGCGGTTCGGCGTGGAGACGGACTTCGTGGACATCACCGACCTGGACCAGGTCCGGGCGGCGGTCCGGCCGACGACCAGGATCGTGTACGCCGAGACGATCGCCAACCCCACCACCGCGGTCGCCGACCTGCACGGGCTGGCCGACATCGCGCACGACGCCGGGGCACTGCTGGTGGTCGACTCCACCCTCGCCCCGCCGGTGATCTGCCGTCCTCTCGAGCACGGCGCCGATCTGGTGATCCACTCGGCGACCAAGTACATAGGCGGCCACTCCGACGCCACCGGCGGGGTGGTCACCGGACGCATCGAGCTGATCAGCAACATCCGCAGCGTCCGGGTCGACACCGGCGGCTGCCTGTCCGCCGACGAGGCGTTCCTGCTCCGCCGCGGGCTGGAGACGCTGCCGCTGCGGGTCCGCCGGGCCTGCTCGACGGCCTCGGTGTTCGCCGCCGCGCTGTCCCGGCATCCGACCGTGGTGCGCATCGACTACCCCGGGCTGCCCGAGCACCCCGGGCACCACGTCGCCCGGCGGATGTTCGACGCGGGCCCGGAGGGGGTGCGGTTCGGCGCGATCGTCACCGTGACCCCGTACGGCGGGCGCGAGGCGGGCATGGCGTTCGCGGACAAGCTGCGGCTCGTCCAGATCGCCACCTCCCTGGGCGGGACGCACACCAAGGTGAGCCATGTGGCCTCCACCACCCACCGCCAGCTGGACGACCGAGCGCTTGCGGCAGGCGGCATCGACCCGGGGGCGGTACGCTTCTCCATTGGCCTGGAGGACCCTGAGGACCTCATTTCGGACGCGTACGTGGCCCTGGAGTCCCTCAGCAGGCCTGAGCGCTAGGTCGGGAGGATGCGTGACGGGGCAGCGCAAGATCCGGGTCGCGGTGGTGTTCGGCGGTCGCAGCACGGAGCACGCCGTTTCCTGCGCCAGCGCTGGGCTGGTGCTGTCTGCCATCGACCCAGACCGCTACGAGGTGCTGCCCATCGGCATCGCCACCGACGGGCGGTGGGTGCTGACCTCCGGTGACCCGGCCGCTCTGGCGCTGTCCGGCGGCTCGCTGCCCACGGTGGAATCCGTGGCCACCCCCGGCACCGAGATCACGCCGCGGACCGGCCCGGGCGGCGCGCTGCAGGTGAGCACCCCCGGCGAGGTGCCGCGGGATCTCGGCGAGGTGGACGTGGTGCTGCCGCTGCTGCACGGGACGTTCGGCGAGGACGGCACGCTGCAGGGGCTGCTGGAGATGACCGGCACCCGGTACGCCGGAGCGGGCGTGTTCGCCAGCGCGGCCGGCATGGACAAGGAGTACATGAAGCTGATCATGTCCGCGCGCGGCCTGCCGGTCGGCCGCTACGTGGTGGTCCGCGACCGCGACTGGACCAGCGGTCTCAGCGAGCGCAAGCGCGTCCTGGACGAGATCGCCGAGCTCGGCTGGCCGCTGTTCGTCAAGCCGGCCCGGGGCGGCTCGAGCATCGGGATCAGCCAGGTCACCGACCCGGACGGCCTGGACGAGGCCATCGAGGTGGCCCGCGTGCACGACCCCAAGGTCCTGGTGGAAGCCGCGGTGGCCGGGATGGAGGTCGAGTGCGCGGTGCTCGAGGGCCTCGACGGCGGCCCGCCCGACGCCAGCGTGCCCGGGCAGGTGGTGGTGGACGAGCACTCGGCGTTCTACGACTTCCAGGCCAAGTACCTGGCCCCGGGCACGTCCATGACGATCCCGGCGCCGATCCCGGCGCACGCCGCCACCCAGATCAGGCGGCTGGCCTGCGCGGCCTTCGAGGCCATCTCCTGCGAGGGCCTGGCCCGGGTGGACTTCTTCTACACCCCGGCCGGGAAGATCCTGGTCAACGAGATCAACACGATGCCGGGGATGACGCCCACCTCTGGTTTCCCGATGATGTGGGCGGCCACCGGCCTGTCGCTGCCGCAGCTCATCGACCGAATCATCCAGACCGCCCTGCGCAAGCGCTCCGGCCCGAACGGCCGGCCTTAACTTCGGCTTAACCAGCAGTGGCCTTAACCCGCAGGGCCATGACCCGCGGCCGGCCC
>JASHYW010000099.1 GCA_030042885.1 Streptosporangiaceae bacterium
CAACGGCATCGGCGGGGTGTGGCACGTGGTCAAGATGTCCGCGAGCGACATCACCGGCTGAGGTACCCCGGGCGGTGGGGGGCTCCCGGGCCAGCTGACCGAGCCGCCCGGGAACGCTCTTATGTGTCTGCTGGGTACCGGTTAGGCTCCGGATCGTAATCGCATGGGCGGCGTGAACCGCGGCGACGGTCACTACGTGATCCAGTGCAAATAACCGCACTAAGGAGAACGCGATGACAATGCTGATGACCCGAAGGGTCTTCACGGCCGTCGGTGCCGTCGGCCTGATCATGCTCGCAGCGGCTTGCGGATCGTCCTCGGCATCCTCGACGGCCGCCTCGGCGCCTTCGACGTCTGCGTCGGCCCCCTCAACGCCCGCGGTCGCGGCCGTGGCGTCGTCGGCCTCGCCGAGCACCGCACCCGCCACCGTGCTGAAGACCGAGCAGACCGCCCTCGGCACGGTGCTGACCAACGCCCAGGGCTTCACCGTCTACTGGTTCGCGAAGGACAGCTCGACCACCTCGGCCTGCGCTGGCGCCTGCGCCGCGGCCTGGCCGCCGGTGCTAGGGATGCCGCGCGCGGCCTCCGGCGTCAAGCTGGGCGGCACGCTCGGCGAGATCAAGCGCCCAGACGGCACCATGCAGGCCACATACGATGGCCACCCGCTCTACCTGTTCGCGGGCGACCGGGCACCCGGGCAGGCCAACGGCAATGGCGTCGACGGCTTCGGCGCGCTGTGGTATGCGATCAAGATCGCCACGTCGACCACCGCCGCCAGCACCGGGACCAGCAGCAGCGGATCCGGCGGCATGGGCAGCAGCGGGGGTGGCGGCGGAGGCTGGTGATCCGCGGTTACGCGACCCGCAGTAGACAACCAGCAGCCCGCGTGGCCTCAGCGCGGGCTGCTGGTCATTTTTTGAGGTCAGGAAGACGGCACTGCTACGTCTGGTCGACCGGTCGGCTGGTAGCCAGCGCGGCACCGACTTGATCGGCGAACGCGACGGCCAGGAGGCGCTGCTCGAGCGTGGGGCGCGTGCCGGGGACCGGGGTCATCAGGAACCGGCCCTGGAACATGCCGCCGCTTTCCACCAGCAGTTCGATGTCGGTGTCGCCGGGGAATCCCCCGGCGTCGACATCCCAGGCCCGGTGTCCGGCGGTGACCGAGCCGTCGTGCTGGAGGCGGGCCGGCTGGCCGATCCCGGCGATACCGTACTGGAAGCGGCACGACCGCAGCGCAAGCAACCGGGTGAGCTGCCTGGTCACCTGCTCGATCAGGAGCGCCGGTGAGACTCCCGCGGCGACGGCCTGCGCGGCGCTGTTGAGGCCGTCGAGATAACCGGCGCGTCGGCTCGCCGCCGCGTGCTGACGCCGTCCCCAGACGGCGAGTTCGGTGACGGCGACTCCGATGACCAGCAGCAGGACCGTGGTCTCGATGTCCGTCCTGCTGGTGATGGAGAACCGCTCGTAGGGCTTGGTGAGGAAGAAGTCGAACCATACCGCCGCCGATACGGCCGCCAGGATGCCGGCCAGCCGGTTACCGTTCGCGGCGACCGCCACGACCACCAGGATCAGGGCGAGCGCGGCATCGGTGTTGGGGAAGCTGGACCGGAAGGGCACCAAGATGGCCGCCAGCACAAGGGGAGCGCAGAAGCCGGCCAGCACTGCCGCACGGTCCCTGGTCAGGTAACGAGCCATCGGGGGTACCTCCGCCCAGGCCAGACCGGTCGCGTGCCGACCAGGGCACGGCTCACCTGAGGAGAGCATAAACCGCGCCTGTGCGGCCGCCAAGCTGCGGTGGCCAGGGTAGCCCGGCGCGCGGATTGGGTTAAGGCTTGCGGCCCAGGCCGCCCCAGATGGCGGACTTGGCCCTGGCCTCAAGCTCGGATGCGGGCCGCCAGCGCGGGACCGCCACCAGGCCCGGCTCGACCAGGTCCAGGCCATCGAAAAAACGCAGGACCTCGGCGTGGCTGCGCTGGCGCAGGGTCTCACGCGCGAGGCGGTTGTACCGCCTGGCCGCCTCTGCCGTCTGCTCAGCCTCGATATCGGAGGCCGCCTGCGACAACGCCAGGTAGCTTCCGGCCGGGACCGCGGCCATCAGCTGCCTGACGATGCCGTACGGGTCGTCCTGGTCACCCATCAAGTGCATGATGGAGATCAGCATCACCGCGACCGGGCGGGAGAAATCCAGAGTTCGTGCCGCGAGGGAGAGGATCGTCTGCGGATCGCGCAGATCCGCGTCGATGTAGTCGATGGCACCCTGCGGGGAGCTGGTGAGCAGGGCCTGGGCGTGAAGCAGCACGACCGGGTCGTAGTCCACGTACACCACACGGCTGCTGGACGCCACGGACTGTGCTACCTCGTGGATGTTGTTCGCGGCCGGGATGCCGGTGCCGATATCAAGGAACTGCCGGACGCCCGCCTCGGCGGCCAGGAACCGAACCGCCCGGGCCAGGAACGCACGGTTGGCGCGCACCGACATGACGATCCCGGGATAGGTCGCCATCACCGCGTCTCCCGCCGCGCGGTCGGCGGCGAAGTTGTCCTTGCCGCCCAGCCAGTAGTCGTGCACCCTGGCACTGTGCGCCACGCTGGTATCGATGACCCGCCGTGCACCGGCGGATTCCCCGCCCGCAGCCGGTCCTGCGTTGCCAGACATTGCCTCGGCCCTTCCGGTAAAGGTCCACGATGCCACTATAGGGGTCGGCACAGGCACAGAGCAGAGGAGATCCGCGCCGCGCGCCGCTCCGCGATGACCCTCTCGCAGCCGCCCGCGGCGTTCGGGCCGAATCAGGGATGCCAATCACCGTAGGCGGCACGCAGGCGGGTCTCGGCGGCGGGCGGCGCCTGCACGTGGTCCAGCCCGAGCAGCGCCGCGCCCACCACGGGTGGCACGTCGATCACCCGGACCTCCGCCCGGGGGGCGGCTTCGGCGAGCCGCGCGGTGATGCCGTCCATCAGCAGCGGGTTCCTCGCGGTCACCACGCCGCCGCCGAGCACGACCGGCGTGGCCATGCCGAGCAGATCAAGACGCCGCATGGCGGTGATCGCCATGACCGAGATCTCCTCGGCGAGCCGTTTCACCACCGTCCGCGCGACCTGGTCCCCCTGGTCGGCCGCGCGCAGCAGGATGGGGGCCAAGGCGATCAGCTCATCATCATCGATCTTGCCTTTGTGGATGCCGATGGTTACCTCTTCGACCCGCTCCACCCCGAAGTGGCTGGTTACGTAGCTGGTGAGCAGGGTGTCCTGGCTGCGGCCGTCTTCCGCGCGTGCCGCGTGCCACAGGACCTCCAGGCCCAGGCCTTCGCCGCCGCCCCAGTCGCCGGAGATCGTGCCCAGGGCCAGGAACCTGGTGACGCGGCCATCCGGCGCGACGCCGACGCAGTTGATGCCCGCGCCGCAGACCACGGCCACGCCCCAGTGCGGCTGGCTCTCGTCGACCAGGCCCGCGCGCAGGATCGCGAAGGTGTCGTTGACCACGGTGGCGGCTGGGCTCCAGGCCTGGGCCTGGACCGCCGTGGTGAGTTCGGCCTCGTCTTCGGGCAGGTCCGCGTTGGCCAGGCAAGCCACCGTATACAGCGCCACCCAGCCGGACCCATTAAGCCCTCCAGAGGCGGCTGCCTCCTTGACCACGGCGTCCAGGATCAGCGCCGTCTGATCGGCGCCCACCTGATGCGAATTGATGCCGGGACCGCGGGCCGTCGCCAGCAGCGTGCCGTCGCTGGACACCAGGGCCACGTCGGTCTTGCTGTTGCCGCCGTCGATGGCCAGCACGGCCGGCTTGAGCGCCCGCGGCTGTTCCCGCGGCAGCAGCGGATTGTCAGCCAAGGCCAGCCCCGCCCAGGGCGAACGCGAACAGGGACGCGGCAGTGTAGTCATCGGCGGGTTCTACCGAGGGCCAGGCGACCATGTTGTCCTCGTAGCTGGCGGTGGCGGTGTTGAACGGCGCGAAGTTGCCCGCGCTGCACGCCCGCATCCCCGGCACAGTGCCCAGGCCGCTGAAGTTCCCGGTGCTGCTCGGGCCGTCGGTGGTCGCGCCGAGCTGGATGTCTCCGCTGCCGGTCAGGGAGCCCGCCAGGTTGGCGATCTCGCTCTGCATGCAATGCGGGTACACGGTGCCCGCGCCGACGACGAAGGAACTGCCCCAGGCGTTCGCGCCGAGCGCGAAATTCAGCTGCTGCTGGGCGAACGACTGGTACCGGGTCGAGCCGCCGTACTCCTCGTACAGCGCGTTGGTGATGAACAGGCCGAAGGCATGAGGTGACGCGTCGGAGGCGCCCAGCTGGGTGCCGAGCGCGAACGGGTCGCCCCTGGCCCAGTCCTCTCCGGTCCGCAGCTGAGCGGCGAGGTCGCCGAGCAGCGTACCCGGAGCGATCGGGTAGATCCCGGCTTGCTGCATGGCCTGCAGCAGTTCGGCCTCGGCCACCGCGCCGTTGTCGTAGAGGTTGAAGGTGTCGCCGCCGGCCGGGTGCCCCTGGGCGATGTACGCCCTAGCCCAGCGGGCTGCGGTGGCCAGGTCCGCATTCAGCTGCCAGGCCGGGGCGGCGGTCGCCTCGTCGGCCAGGGCGATCTCTGCGGCGCCCCAGAGCATGTCGCTCTTCCATTCGGTTCCCGGGTAGTAGTCGTAGGGGAACGTGGTGACGATCTGCCCGACGTCGGTGGTCTTGGCCATCGCGTAGACCCCACGGGCCAGGTTCAGCATCTGCTGGGCCTGCCCAGGGTCAGTGTCCGCGTCGAGCTGCGCGCCGAGGGCGAAGTCGGCGGCGAACCGGCCCGCCAGGTCGGGACTGACCGGCTTGCCCGGCGGTGCCGCCTCGAACACCGGCCGGTACTTGACGTAGTAGGCGGTCGGGCCGGGATTCCCGCCCGGGCTCACGTCCAGGCGGTCCTCCTGCTGGGGCAGGAACCAGAAGTTGTAATCGCCCTGGATCTGGCCCTGCGGGTACTGCTTGGTGGGCGCGCTGCCATT
>JASHYW010000017.1 GCA_030042885.1 Streptosporangiaceae bacterium
AGCTGGATGTCAGGCAGGTGCCGCGCCGCGGACCGGGCCCGGGCCGCCTCCGCCGGGTACCGGGCTGGATCCCAGGCCGCCTGCAGCCAGCGGGCGTCCAGCCGGTCCAGGAACGCGGCGGTGCTCAGCGGCGGGCCGCCCGGCGCGCCGACCGCCAGGGTCAGCGCGGCCTGCAGGATGTCGGCGTAGTAGGCGGCGGCTCCGGTGCCGGACTCGATCATCTGGTACAGCAGCACGGCCAGATCCGCCGGGGGCAGGTCCCATAGCGACAGCCGGGCCTCATCGGGCCAGATGGCGACCCGGCGGGCGCCGGCCCCGTACAGCAGGCGGCGGGTGCGGTCAGCCTTGACCCGGGCGTCCCGGCCGCCCTTGCCGTCCAGCACGACCAGCAGCGGCCGGTTCCCGCGCCCCGCCCGGGCCGCGCTCAGGGTGGCGGTGAACCAGCCCGCCCACAACCGGATCATCAGGTTCGTCTTCCCCGACCCGGTCGCCCCGACCACGACCATGTGCCGGGCGCACGCCGTCGCCGGGAGGGTGAACACCGGGTGCCAGCGGTGCCCGGCCGCGCGGATGGTGCCGCCGACCGGGATCTTCCCGCCCGGGGCCCGCAGCGGGACCGTGCCGGGCGCCTCGGTGATGCCCTTGGCCGTGCGGACCTGCCGTTTCCATTGCCGGGCGTCGAACGTGATCGGGGCCGAGGCCATGATCCCGCCCAGCCCGGCGCTGATCGCGTAGATCCGCCACGCCCAGATGATCCCGGCCACAGCGAGCCCGGCCGGGACTGCGGCCGGAGCCGTCAGCAGGAACGTCCGGGCCAGGCCCGTGGCGGTCACGTGATCCCAGCCGCCAGACCACGCCCGCCCGGGCACCAGGGCCGCCGGCCAGCCGGGAGCATGGAGCGCAGCGGCGGCCAGCCACGCCATCGTCACCGGCAGGGCCCAGGCGGCGGCGCGGTACAGCCGGACGGGCGGCCAGCCGCGCAGCCACGCCGCCGCATACCCCGCAGCCGCTACGACTGTCACCGGCCACGCGGCCGCGGCCAGCGCGGCCAGCAGCAGCCAGCCGGTGGCCTTGACCGCCTTGCGGAGCAGCCACAGGCACACGGTCAGCTTCAGCCACGACCAGACGCTCATCGCAGCGGCTCAGGGGTGAACGCGGAGGGCAGCAGGTCCCGGACCTCTACCCGAGCCTGCTCCGCGGGCGGCAGCGACCCAACCGCCCGGGTCACCACGGGCCGGGCCGCCGGGGCGGTCAGGTAGATCACCTGCGCGTACCGCAGCGGCGTCAGCAGCCCGGTCATGATCCTGGTGGTCCGCTCGGCTGGCTTGGGGGTCAGCTCCACCTCGATCGCCCACACCTGCCCGGCGTACGGGCTGGCGGCGATGCTGGGCCAGTGGATCTCCGCGTCAGGGACGTGCCCGGCGCGGCCGGCCGCGGGATGATCGGCGCGCAGCCGCCGCTCGCAGTGCCACCAGGCCCGTCCGTCCTGCCAGGCCCGGGTGGCCTGCACCCACAGCCGGGCGGCGAGCACCGCGCGGATGTGCGCGAGCCGGCCCAGCGCGGGCCGGGTTGCGGGGAACCCCAGCCCGGTGGCGGTCATCCCGTCCCGGGTCAGCCAGCACCACCCCGGGCCGGGCCCGAGCCTGCCGGTGGCCGCGTACCCGGCCCGCCGCCACCGGGATGTGATCGCGGGCAGCCGCTCCGGCGGTACCCGCAGCGCGTCGGCCAGCAGATCGAACGGCGCGCCGTACTGCTCGCCGCACAGCATGAGCCCGTCGATGTCCCGCTGACTGAGCCGGATCGCGCCCGTGTCGGCGCGCCGTGGCGGCCGGGACGCGGTGACCTGGTCCATGGTGTCGTGCGGCTGTGCCGTCATAGCGATCCCCAGTCTTCCCCGCAGTAACAGCAGTCTCCAATGCCTCACGTGTCTGGAAGGACACGGGATGTGACGATTGTTCCGCAAGGACTGGCGCGAGGCAGGCCGGACTGGCATCCGTAAGCGCATCGTCATGACTACGTCTCGACCCGTCAGCACCGATCAGCTACCCGTCAGCATCGAGTTGATGTTGAACGACCGGTCGAACCCGAGGTACTGCTGCGGCGCGTTGATCCCGATGGTCTGGCCCTCCAGGTCGGCGAGGGTCTTGATCGGAGCAGCTCGCAGGCGGTATTTGGTCCGGAGCTACGGGACGGGCGCCGCGATCTGGCCATCTGGCCGCGGCGATGTGCAGGCCACCGCCGATCTGGCACAATAGGCGGCCTTACCGACATGAGAGCCCGGCCGGGAAACGGAGCAGGTCATGGCTGACGCGGACACCGACTCGAAGCCCGCAAATCAGGACGAACTGGTGGCGGACATCGACCGCACCCGCGCCGAACTGGCGCGCACCATCGACGCCATATCCGACCGGGTGAGCCCGAAGAAGAATATCCGACGCGCCGTGGACCAGGTCCGCGAGCGCATCAGCCAGATCGACCCCCTGGTGGCTGGCGTCGCCGCCGGCGCGGTGGTAATCGGCGTCACGGTGCTGATCCTGGTTCGCCGCCGCACGCGCTGACTCAGCTTGGAGCCGGCACCCAGCCTGGCCGGTCGCTTCTGTTGCTGGCGCACCGCCGAGTACCACGTCCGTCAGATCATGATGACGATGGGCTTCGTCTCCAGGGCGCAATCATCACCGCCCGCAAGCGCTGACACGGCCCTTGCTCGCGAAGGACTGCCGGTCCTGGCGGCAACCGGCTAGCCGGCGCTCTTGGTCAGCTCCTCGTACTCGGCCGCGGACAGCAGGTCCGGCGGCAGGGCCGCGTCGCCGCTCCCGTCCTGGGCCACCCGCACCCGGAACATCCACCCGGCCGCGTAGGGCTCGGCGTTGACCAGCGAGGGGTCGTCTTCCAGCTCGCCATTGACCTCGATAACCTCGCCGTCCACCGGGGAGTACAGGTCGCTGACCGACTTGACGGATTCCACTTCGCCGCAGGGCTCGCCGGCGGTGACGGACGTGCCAGGGGCGGGCAGGGACACGTAGACCACATCGCCGAGCTGCTGGGCCGCATACTCGGTGATGCCAACCGACGCCGTGGTGCCCTCGATGGAGACCCACTCGTGCTCGGGGGTGTAGCGCAGTTCGGCTGGAATGCTCATCGTTATTGTCTCCTCCGGTAAAACGGCAGGTCCGTCACGTCGGCCGGGACGGCATCGCCCCTGATGTCCACGGCAAGCACGGAATGCTCGAGGTCGGTACCGGCCTCCAGGTAGGCCATCGCGATCGGCACGCCGAGCGTGGGGGACGGCGCGCCGCTGGTCACGGCGCCGCAGGCATGGCCGTCCGCGAGGACAGGGTAGCCGTGCCTGGGTATCCGCCGGGACCGGATGGTCAGGCCGGCCAGCCGCCTGCGAGGTCCCTCCGAAGCGCGGGCGGCCAGGGCCGCGCGGCCGACGAAGTCACCGGGCTTGTCGAACTTCACCACCCGCCCTAGGCCAGCTTCGAAAGGTGTCACGTCCGGGCCGAGCTCGTTGCCGTACAGCGGCATGCCGGCCTCCAGCCGGAGCGTATCGCGAGCCGCCAGGCCTGCGGGAACCAGGCCGGCCGCGGCGCCCGCCGCGGACACCGCATCCCATACGTGCGGGGCGTCATCGGCCCGGCAGAACACCTCGAAGCCGTCCTCGCCGGTGTACCCGGTGCGCGCCACCCATGCCCCCCGCCCCGCCACATCGCCGAACGCCCCCGCGTAATACTTCATCGCGCCCAGGTCGGGCCTGGCGAGCGGGGCGAGGATCCCGGCCGCGGCCGGCCCCTGGACCGCGATCAGCGCGTAGTCGCTGGTGGCGTCGGTGACCACCGCGTCGTGGCCCGCCGCCCGGTCGCGAAGCTCGCCGTAGACGGTCGCGGCGTTCGCGGCGTTCGCGATGACCAGGAACTCCTGCTCGCCCTGCCGGTAGACCACGAGGTCATCCAGCACGCCGCCGTCGGCCGCGCAGATCATCGTGTACCGGGCCCGCCCGGGCGGCAGCGCCGACAGGTGCCCGGTCAGGGCATAGTCCAGCGCCGCGCCGGCGCCCGGTCCAGTCAGCGAAATCTCGCCCATGTGCGACAGGTCGAACAGGCCGGCCGCATGCCGCACCGCCAGGTGCTCGGCCGTCTCGCTGGCGTAGCGCAGCGGCATCTGCCAGCCCGCGAACGAGATCATGGTGGCCCCGAGGCGCTCGTGCACCGCGCGCAGCGGGGTTTGCCTCTGTGATGTCACCAGGGAATGGTATGCCGGAACCATGGAACTTCTGACCGAGCCCCAGATCAACGCCGAACTGGCCGCCGTCCCCGTCTGGACCCGTGACGGCGGCTCGATCACCACGGTGACCACGCGAGCCGACTTCCGCGACGCCGTGCTGTACGTGGGAGCCGTCGCCTACCTGGCCGAGAAGGCCAGCCACCACCCGGACATCGCCATCGCCTGGAACAAGGTGACGCTGACGCTCAGCACTCATTCCGCGGGCGGCCTGACCGCGAACGACTTCGCCCTGGCCCGGCAGATCTCCTCGCTGTCCTGACCCGCGCCTGCGCGACCGGGCCGGTCCGGCGTGCGTATTTGGTGGACGGTACAGAACAAGGCTTTCTGTTTCACCAGATTTGAACAAAAAGACACCTCTCGGCCTCTTATGAGGCGGCGCAGGCGGCGCAAACCGTGGCATCGTGGGCTGCCGCGGCGCCGGCACGGCGGCCCGCGCTTGACGCGTGAGAGGAAAGATCATGGACAGACGTCGGGATGCCGGTCTGGCCTGGTACGTCGCGCCGCAGCTCGGCGCGGGCACCAAGAACCTGTACCACGACGGGTACCAGGTCACCAACGCGGGCGGGAACCTGGTCGACCTCAACGGCAACCAGATCGACGGCGCGTACCTGACCAATTACCCCGGCTTCCCCGGTCACAGCACGATCAACGCGTCGCAGACGCTGGCCTACATGGCCGACATGCTGGAGGCCGGTGTCCCCGTGGTGACCGGGTACATGTCCGACCTGCACGGGAATTACGGAGCGGACGTCCCGCAACTGAAGTCGGTCTGCGCCAAGGCCGGCGACGCCCTCGGCAGCGGCAGCCCGTGCTACATCGCCCAGGCGCAGTACTATAACGCCGCGTTCGGCGCCTTCTTCCAGCGCCTGGCCGCCGACGGCATCACCCCGGCCAACACGCTGTTCGTCATCAGCTCCGACGAGGGCGACCACGAGGCGGGCGCCAATGTCGGCCGGGCCATCCAGCCCACGCCGGCCGGCTGCGACGGCGCCACCGTGTCCGGCACCACGGTGACCCCTGGCGTCTACTGCACCTACCCGACCGGGACGTTCGGCGAGCTGGACGGCAACGTGACCGGGCTGCTCAAGGTCCAGAAGGACAACACCACCCCGTTCGGGATGGAGTACGACACCGCGCCGGAGTACTACATCAACGGCGATCCCGGGCCCGACGCCACCGTGACCCGGACGTTCGAGCACGACATCGCCGGGCTGACCGCGTACAACCCCTACGCCGGCCAGACCCAGCCGATCGCGAACTACCTGGCCGATCCCACCGAAGAGGCGATCCTGCACATGGTCAACGCCGACCCGGCGCGGACGCCGACGCTCGGAGACGCCGGGTACATAGCGACCGACAAGGCGCTGGCCGCGCTGGAGAAGGTCCGCGACGCGCTGGCCCTGCGCATCAAGGGCGAGCTCGAAGCGGCGGCGTTTGGCGACGTGCCGGTCTTCGGCGCGCAGGCCTAGACGTTCGCCTGCCAGGCGATCATCGCCTCGGCCGCGGCCCTGGCGCACAGCGTCTGATCACCCCGGCGCCTAGCGCCCTGATCACCAGCGGGCCGTCACCCCGCGCTGCGAGCGGTGACGGCCCGCGATCATGCCCGGACCGGCATGCACGTCAGGGCCGGAGCCAGGCCGCGCGCCTGGGTAGCGGACAATAGGGCGGTGGAAACCACCGGGCTGGCCGACACCGCCGAACCTCCCGCCGCGAGCCCCGCCCCGAAACCGCGCGACGTGGTGATCCTCGGCTCGACCGGCTCGATCGGTACCCAGGCCCTGGACATCATCAGGCGCAACCCCGCCCGCTTCCGGGTCACCGCGCTGGCGGCGGGCGGCGGGCAGCCTGCGCTGCTGGCCAGGCAGGCGGCCGAGTTCGGGGTGGCGGCGGTCGCCGTAGCCACCCCGGCCGCCGCGGCCGAGGTCCGGGCCGTACTCCGCGATCATTTTTCCGGCCGAACGGACCAGGGTGCACGCCCCCCGCACGCAGGGGCAGCACCTCCGACCGTGCTGGCTGGGCCGGACGCGGTCTGCGAGGTGGCAGGCTGGCCGTGCGACGTCGTGCTCAACGGCGTGACCGGAGCGGCCGGACTGCGGGCCACCCTGGCCACGCTCGAGGCCGGCCGGATGCTGGCCCTGGCCAACAAGGAGTCGCTGATCATCGGGGGCCCGCTGGTGACCAGCCGGGCCAAGCCCGGGCAGATCGTGCCGGTGGACTCCGAGCACTCCACCATCGCCCAGTGCCTGCGGGCCGGGCGGCACTCCGAGGTGCGCCGGCTCGTGCTGACCGCCAGCGGCGGGCCGTTCCGCGGCTGGAGCCGTGACGCTCTGGAGGGCATCACGCCCCAGCAGGCGCTCGCGCACCCGACCTGGAACATGGGCCCGCTGGTCACGATCAATTCCGCCACCCTGGTGAACAAGGGCCTGGAGGTGATCGAGGCGCACCTGCTGTTCGGTTTCGGGCTGGACCGGATCGACGTGGTGGTGCACCCGCAGTCGATCGTGCACTCCATGGTGGAGTTCTCCGACGGCGCCACCATCATCCAGGCCTCCCCGCCGGACATGCGGCTGCCGATCTCGCTGGGCCTGGCCTGGCCGGACCGGGTGCCCGGGGCCGCGCCCGGGCTGGACTGGTCGGTCGCGGCCGCGTGGACCTTCGAGCCGCTGGACGACGCGGCGTTCCCCGCGGTCGCCCTGGCCCGCGAGGCCGCCGCGGCCGGCGGCACCGCGCCGGCCGTCTACAACGCCGCCAACGAGGCGTGCGTGGCCGCCTTCCTGGACGGCCAGATAACTTTCACCCGGATTGTCGACACCGTAGCCCGGATAGTCTCAGAGCATGACGGCGCACGCGCGGCCGTGACCAGCGTGGCGGACGTGCTGGCCGTCGACGGCTGGGCCCGGCGGCGGGCCCGGCAGCTGAACTCCTAGGAGGGCGGATGGACCTGATCGGGTGGGTCATCTTCATCGTCGCCCTGCTCGTTTCCGTCATGCTGCACGAGACCGGCCACTTCGTGCTGGCCAAGAGGTT
>JASHYW010000100.1 GCA_030042885.1 Streptosporangiaceae bacterium
TGTTCACCGGCCAGATGCCCCACGGCCAGAGCCACCAGACGACCCTTGCCCAGATCGCCGCCGACGAGTTCGGCGTGCCGTTCGAGCAGGTCCGCATCGTAGTCGGCGACACCGACGTCGTCCCGTTCGGACTGACCGGCGGCAGCCGGTCGGCCACCATGACCGGAGGCGTGGCGCTCCACGGCGCTCGGCAGCTCAAGGCCAAAGTGCTCGATTTCGCGGCGCATCTCATGGAGGCCAACGCGCAGGACCTCGTGATCACCGACGGCAATGTCTGGGTGCGCGGCGACCCGGCGAGCGCGATCGCCGTGAGCGAGGTCGCCCAGCGTGCGGCATCAGGGCAGTTCGGTGCCGACGTGGACGCCAAGCTCGAGGTCGAGGCCACGTTCGACGGCGGCCAAGGTGGATGGTCCGGCGGCACTCATTGCGCGATCGTGGAAGTCGACGTCGAGACTGGCATCGTGAAGGTGGAGCGGTATGTCGCCGCTGAGGACTGCGGCGCACTTATCAATCCCGCCGTCGTTGAGGGCCAGATCCGAGGCGGCGTGGCGCAGGGCATCGGCGCGGTGCTGCTCGAACGATCGGCGTACGGCCAGGACGGCAACTTCCAGTCAGCCACGTTCATGGATTACCTGATGCCGACCGCCTGTGACGTTCCCCGCATCGAGATAGAGCACCTCGAGACCGTGCCGCTCGACGCTGACGTCAACTTCCGCGGCGTGGGCGAAGGTGGCATGATCGTCGCACCGCCCACGGTAGTGAACGCAATTGAGGACGCACTTTCGCCCTTCGGCGTGCGGATCTACGAGCAGCACTTGCCTCCGGCTCGCATCCTGGAACTCATTGCCGCAGGGGATTCGGGCCAATAAATACTCAGCGAGACCAGCGACGCCACCGAAGTCGAGGTCCGGTTCCCGGCCAACGGCGACGCCACCACCAGGGCCGAAGTCGAGCGCCGCGGCTGGGACACCTTCGACTGCCCGAACCGTCCGCCGGGAATCCGCCGGTCACCCTGTCGACCGAGACCATGTCCGTACCCGCGCCGGTGGATCCGGCCTCGGCCAGCAGCCGCCGGATCACCATCTCCGACTGGCCGTCTTCGCCCTCGCCGAAGTGGTGATGCCGGATACGCCCCTGCGCGTCGGCGAAGTAGCCGGTGGCGGGTGACTTTCCTCGGGGACGCCTGGATCGGCGCGGCGGCGCACAGGTGCGCCCAGGCGGCTTCGGAGCGCAGCCGCCCGGGGTGGTCCCCGGCGGCGATCAGGAGCTTGGCGGCGGTGTCGTGGCCGACGCCGTACAGGGCCAGCAGGCCGGGGGCGCGGGCGGTCACGAGCGGGACGATCAGCTCATCGAGGCGCTCGAGCTGGCCGCCCGGGGAACTCCACGGGCCGGGCCAGCTCGCGCAGCGCCATGCGGGTGGCGTAGCCGACCGCCTCGCCGGGGCGGGGCCGCAGCGAGGCCAGCCCGGCGGCCAGGTCATCGGCGGAGTGCCGGGCGAACCGGGCCCGCAGGTCATCAGGCCCGGTCACGATCAGGGACCGGGCCTGGTTGATGGTCTGGATCCGCTCGGAGCGGGCGATGCGCCCGCGACATCCGGATGTGCGCAAACGTCGATCGCGTGCGGACGTGACGGTCGACGAACCGGAAGGTGCGGCCGCGCTGCTGGGTATGCTCCGCTAGCCGCCACAATGACAGAATGGCAGCTGGCGGCTAGGGGCAGGTGAGGTGACCGACATGACCAGTTTGGTAGATCAGCCTCTGACCGGCGAGCTCTCGGCGGCCGCCCGGGCGGTGGGCTCCCGGCTCATGGGAGCGGCCCCGCTGGGCGTCGCGTTCTCCGGTGGAGTCGACTCCTCGGTCCTGCTCGCCTTGGCCGTTAGGGCACTCGGCGCTGACCAGGTTGTCGCCATCCTCGGCGTCTCGCCCAGTCTGGGGTCGGATGAACGTCTCGCGGCGCATCAGGTCGCCGCGGTCGTCGGCGCCCAGATCGTCGAGATTCAGACCAGGGAAGGGAACAATCCCGCCTACCGGGCCAATGGCCCTGATCGCTGCTTTCACTGCAAAGACGAGCTGTTTACCCGGATACAAGATGAAGTAGCCGGTGCCTATGGCTTGGCGGCCGTGGCCTATGGCGAGAACGCCGATGACATGATGCGCCCGGATCGGTCCGGGTCCCGCGCGGCCAGTAACCATAAGGTCCTGCGGCCCCTGGCTGATGCGGGACTGGGAAAGGCCGCCGTGCGTGCCATCGCCAGGGCGCTGCAGCTCCCGAGTGCCGACAAGCCCGCCGCACCCTGCCTGGCGTCCCGTATTCCTCACCATCAGGAGGTCTCCGAGGCCAAGCTCGCTCAGATCGAGGCGGCCGAGAAGGCTCTGCGGATCCTGGGCTTCGCCGAGTCCAGAGTGCGTCATCACGGCGAGGTGGCCCGTATCGAGCTTCCCGGCGGTGAGCTCGTGCGAGCCGTCTCCGCCCCGGCGCGCGAGCAGATCCACGCCGCTATCACCGCCGCTGGCTTCCGGTTCGTCGCCGTCGATCTGCTCGGCATCCAGTCCGGTGCCTTTACGATGTCATTGCTACCGGTCACGCGTGACTGAGCCCTGGCAGCCCGATGAGGCTATGGCGGCGTTCATCGAGCTGGACCGTGACCGGGCGCATCGCCGCGGCTACCCCGAGGCGGTGTACTGCGAGGGCAAGACGCCCGGCCAGGTCAGTGCGGTCGCCCGGGCCATTAAGGAATCCGGCACGACGACGTTGTTCACCCGTGCGGGTCCCGCGCACACCCAGGCGGTCCTGAGTGTCCTGCCGGATGCCCGCTACGACGAAGACGCGCGCATGCTGGCCTGGCCGCCCGAGCCTCCGGCTCCGCGCGGCGGCCGGGTTCTTGTCGTCGCGGCCGGCACCGCCGACTTCGGGGTCGCGCGGGAGGCCCAGCTGACCGCTGAATACCTCGGCCGTGCCGCCGATCTGGTCACCGATGTCGGCATTGCCGGGCTGCATCGCATACTGGCCCGGCTCGAGCAGCTGAGGTCGGCCCGCGTCATCGTCGTGGTCGCCGGGATGGACGGCGCGCTGCCTGGCCTGGTGGCCGGCCTCGTCTCCGCGCCGGTGATCGCGGTGCCGACGTCCGTCGGCTACGGCGCGGCGCTGGGGGGACTGGCCGCTCTGCTTACCATGCTCAACTCCTGTGCGCCCGGCGTGGCCGTGGTCAACATCGACAACGGCTACGGTGCCGGGCACCTGGCGGCCCAGATCGCCGCCCCGGCCTAGGCTCCCCGCCTACGCCCCCGCCTGGGCTGGGCCTGCCTGGGCTGGGCCTGCCTGGACTCGCCTGCCCGGCACGAAACCTTCGCGTTCGGCGGCGGCCACGGCCTCCTCAAGCACCCGCCGGACCGGGACCGATCGTTCCGCGGCGACCTGCGCGGCATCGTCGAACTCCGGTGTGGCATGGAGTACCTCGCCGCCGCGATGCGCCACCTTGAGGCGAACCTGGCCACCCGCGACCGGCAACGGCACCCAGAACCGGTCAAGCGCGGTCCTGGTGACAGCGGATTCGCGCACCCCGATGGTGCTGGTCAGCTCGAAGATCAGGCGCCGCAGCACATCACGCCGCTCCGCCGGAGTGAGCACGGCGAGCAGGTGAGCAGGACGTCCCTTCTTCATCACGATCGGGACCAGCCAGGCATCGGCCGCGCCAGCGTTCAGCAGCGATGCCAGGACGGTCGGCCACACCCGCGGGTCCATGTCATCGACGTTGGTCTCGAGCACGGACATGATCACCGGATCATCCGGTTGCGCGGGCCGGTCGCCGCGGTCTCCGAGCACCACGCGCACGACGTTCGGGCGGCCGGGGACATTTGTGGTGCCGGCCCCAACGCCGACC
>JASHYW010000101.1 GCA_030042885.1 Streptosporangiaceae bacterium
CCGAGGCTATCTCGCCCACCACCGAACCGCCGGTGACCGACGCGCCCGGCGCCACCGACGCGCCCGCGAGCACGAGCGAAGGCCCAGGCGGCCCGGGCAGGGCCGGGGCGGGCAGCCGCCCGAGCACCAGGTCGCACGAGCCGCGCACGAACGCCTGCGGCGTGCCGACGTCCAGCCAGTACGCCGACTCGTGATAGCCCATGACCAGCTTCCCGGCCGCGATCAGCGACGGGAACGTCTCCCGCTCGACCGACACCCGGCGGCCGGCCGGGATCTGGCCGATGACCTCGCGCCTGAACACGTAGCACCCGGCGTTGATCCGGTTCGTCACGGGGTTCGGCGTCTTCTCAAGGAATGCCGTCACCCGGCCGGTGCTGTCGGTCGGCACGCAGCCGAACCGCGCCGGGTCCACCACCTCGACCAGGTGCAGGGTCACCGCGGCGTCGGTCTTGATGTGCAGGTCGACCTGCGCGCCCAGGTCGTGCCCGGAAAGGATGTCGCAGTTGAGCACCACGACCGGATCGGCGGCGCCTGTGCCGCGCAGCGAGCCGGCCGCGTTGCGGATCCCGCCCGCGGTGTCGAGCGGCACCTCCTCGCTGACGTAGTCGATGGCCAGCCCGAACGCCGAGCCGTCGCCAAAGCACGCGGCGAACATCTCCGCCTTGTAGCAGGTGGCCAGCACGATGTGGGTGACGCCACCCGCCGCCGCCCGGGCCAGCAGGTGGGCCAGGAACGGCACGCCCGCCGTGGGCAGCAGGGGTTTCGGCGCGGACAGCGTCAGCGGCCGTAGCCGGGTCCCCTGGCCCCCGACGAGCACGATGGCCTCAAGCGGTTCACGGGGCATGAATCGCAGGTTACACCGCGCTGACGTCTGCGTCCGGCTGCTCGGTGGCGCGCCGGTAGCAGGCCAGGTGCGCTTCGGCCGACGCGGCCCAGGTGAACTCCTGCGACCGGGTGTAGCCGGCGGCGCCCAGCGCCTCCCGCCGCGGCGCGTCGTCGAGCAGCGCGCGCAGCGAGTCGCGGATGGCCCCGGCGTCCTGCTCGGTGTAGGCGACGGCCTCGCCGCCGACCTCGGGCAGCGAGGTGCAGTGCGTGGTCAGCACCGGCGCACCGCAGGCCATGGCTTCGAGCACCGGCAGCCCGAACCCCTCCCCGCGACTCGGGAACGCCACCACCAGCGCCCCGCCGAGGAAGCCCGGCAGGTCGGAGAACCGCAGGTAACCAGGGCGGATCAGGCGCAGGTGCGGCGGCACCGTGGCCACGGCGGCGTCCACCTCATCGCTCCAGCCGCCGCCGCCGCCCAGCACGAGCGCCGGCGGGTCGTCGAGGTCGGCCACGGCGCCGGCCCAGCCGGTGATCAGCGCGGCTACGTTCTTGCGCGGCTCGAGCATGCCGAGGAACGCGATGTACGGCTTGCCGTGCAGGCCCAGCCGGTTGGACACCTGCGAGACCTGCTGGGGGTCGGGGCGGTGGAACAGCCGGTGGTCCACGCCGTGGTAGGCGACGTCGATCTTGGTCGGATCGGCGCCCAGGACACGCTCGAGCTCGTCGCGCGTGGCCTTCGACGGCACGATGAGCCGGGCCGCGCGGCGCGCGGCGGTCCGGATGGCGGACTTGAAGAACATGGCGCTGACCGGGCTGTACAGCTCGGGCTCGGTGAAGAACGTGACATCGTGCACGGTCACCACGGTGGGCTTGCCGGGCCGCAGCGGCATCGAGTAGTACGGCACGTGGATGACGTCCGCGTCCACCTGCTGGGCCACCACCGGCAGCCCGCTCTGCTCCCAGGCCAGCCGCGCGGCGCGGTGCGACAGCGCGGTCGGGCCGGTGACGACGCGCGCACTGGGGGCGAGCCGCCCGTAGCGTTCCTCGTCGGCGCGCTGGCAGACGACGGCCAGGTCCGCGCCGGCGGAGTCGAGCGCACCGATCAGCCCGTCAACGTACCGGCCGAGCGCCCCCCGGTCGGCTGGCACGTCGGTCGCATCGATAAGTACGCGAGGTGCCACGACCGCCACTTGCTCCCTTCCTGGGTCACCCGGGTACGCAGGTAGCGCAGGGCTCGTGCCGTCCGCACGCCCCCTGCACACGCCTGTGTGGATGTCCCGTCGGGATTAAAGCCTACGCCTGCGCAAAACATGAACGAGCACTTAGCCGTCAGGGCCGGCCCGGGCGTCGAGCACGCACGAGCACGATGGCGCCCCCGTCGCCGCGCGCTCCGCGATCCGCCGCGGCGACCAGCGGCAGCACCGGCGCGGCCGCGTTGAACCCCACCTTGCCGCCGTAGGCGGAAAGGCCAAGGTACATCCGCTGCGCCCAGCGTGTCCTGAACTGGTACTCGTGCGAGATCACCTCCAGCCCGCAGACCGACAGCAGCGCGGCCAGTTCGCCGTGGGAGTAGGTGCGCTGCACGTGGTACCGCTGGCAGTGCGCCCGGTACAGCCGGGGCCACCGCCGGGCCAGGGTCAGCGCGTCCGCGGACATGACGAGCTCGCCGCCCGGGGCCAGCACCCTGGCCATCTCGGCGAGGGCCCGGGCGCCGTCGTCGAAGTGCTCGATGGCGCAGATGGACATCACGCGGTCGAAGCTCGCGTCGGCGAACGGCAGGCCGAGCGCGTCCCCGCGGACCAGCCCGGGCGCCGCGGTGAGCTCGCGGCCGCGCCGCAGCTTGGCCGGGGAAATATCGAGCGCCACCGCTCGCGCCCCGCGCCTGCGGGCCCGCGCCGCCCAGTACCCGTCGCCGCCCGCCACGTCCAGCACCCGCAGGCCCCGCAGGTCCTCACCCAGCCAGCGCAGCAGCGTCCCGGCTTCACGGCGCCGGCAGACGTGCACCTCGTGTCCGGCAAAGGCGACCGCGTCCGCAACTCTCATGGGAGAAGAATCTATTCGGCCGAACGGGTGCTGTGTTGGCCCCGGGGGGACGACCCCCCGGGATCCCCCCGATCACGGGGGGGCTTCCCGTCCCCCCGTACCCCCTGGCCTCCTGCTGACCGGGGTCAGCAGGAGGGGACCTGGTGGCCGGCTTTGATGGCCTCCAGGTCGTTGACGGCCTGGCTGAGCGTGCTCACGCTGACCAGCCGCAGCCCGGCGGGAACCGCGCCCTTGGTGTCGGGGCAGTTCGCCGTGGGAGTCAGGAAGATCGTCGCGCCGGCCTCGCGGGCGCCGATCATCTTCTGCTGGATGCCGCCGATGGGTTCGACCTGCCCGCTGGCCTCGATCTCCCCGGTGCCGGCGATGAACTTGCCGCCAGTCAGGTTCACCGGGGTCAGCTTGTCGATGATGCCGAGCGCGAACATCAGGCCCGCGCTGGGCCCCCCGATGTCACCCACGCTGATCTTCACGTCGAACGGGAACTTGTACTGCTCGGTGATCTCCACGCCCATCACCGGATGGCCCCCGGACAGCTTGGTGGAAACCTGGACCTGCCGGGTCTGGCCGCGCCGCAGGATGGTCACGGTCAGCGTGCTGCCCGCCGGGTGCGCGGAGACCAGCGTGGACAGGCCGGACTCGCTGGTCACCGGCTTGCCGTCCACGGCGGTGATCACGTCCCCGGCCCGGAGCACGCCCTGGGCTGGGTAGCCAGGGACCGTCTGCACCACGACCACCTGCGTCTGGTAGGGGATGTTCAGCTCGGTCAGCGCCGCCGCGGTCGCGGTCTGCTGCGAGCTGGTCATCTCCTGCGTGTCCTGCTGCTGGGTCTGCTGCTGGGTCTGCCCCGGAGGGCAGATCTCGCCTTCCGGGACCACCGCCTCGTGCGGGTTCAGCCAGGCGACCAGGGCGGTGAAGATGTTGAACGTGTCGCCCTGGCAGCCCTGGTAGCTCACCGTCACCATGTTGAGGTGCCCGCTGGTGGGGTACGACGGGTGCCCGGAGATGGCGATCAGCGGCTGCCCTGAGGAGCCCTTGCCCAGCGTGTTCAGGGTCGGTCCCGGCCCGAGGATGACATAGGGCACCGGGATCAGCACGCTGACCGCGATCGCCGCGGCGGTGCCGGCCGCAGCGATCAGCAGCGTCAGGGAACGTCGGGACATGACGGAAGGCTACTTCGGCTCGCTCACGGTGTGCCGACCCACTCGCTGGTGCCGTCGCTGAAGCGCTGGTGCTTCCAGATCGGCACCGACGCCTTGAGCTCGTCGATCAGCGCCCGGCAGGCGTCGAACGCCTCGGCCCGGTGCGGGCAGGACACCGCCACCACCACGGCCAGGTCCCCGATGGCCAGGTCCCCGGCACGGTGCACGGCCGCGACCCCGAGGACGCCGAACTTCTCGGCGATCGCCTCGGCCACCCGCCGGAGTTCGGCCTCGGCGGACGGGTGGGCGGTGTAGGACAGCCCGCTGACCCCGCGGTCATGATCGCTGTCCCGGACCGTTCCGGCGAACAGCGCGATGCCGCCGGCCGCCGGGTCCGCGACCGCGGCCCGGACCTCATCGAGTGACAGCTCTGCCTCACGCACGGCGATCAGGCGGATAACGCTCACGCAGTAACGTTACCCCCGAGACAGGTCTAGCCGGCCCGGGCTCGGCAGCCCTTGCCTCGGCCGGGGTGGGCGAGGGACCGGTAACAGGCCTGTATGGCGGTGGCGGCGGGCGCGGCGGACGATGGCGGCGGTGCCGATCGCCGCCGCCGCGACGGTGGCGCTGGCGGCGGTGATAGTGGCCTCCTTGCGCGCGATGCGGCGGCCGGCCAGGGCGTGCCGGCCCTGCCGCTGGTCGAGCAGGACGCGCAGCGCGGCCGCGTTGTCCACTTGCGGGCGCCAGCCGGCGTCGCGCAGCCGGGCGCAGTCCACCACCCACGGGTACACCACGTACCGCAGGTCCATCGCGGGCGCCGGGGTCACGCCCAGCCGGTGCAGCCGCTGCGCGGTCCCGAACGTCAGCCGGGCGGGCAGCTCGATGCTCTTCAGCCCGCTGATCTGCTCTACCTCATCCTGTTCGAGCCAGCCGTCACAGCCGACCGCGAACTCGCCGTCGATGCCGCCGCCGACCGCGACCTCCAGCGCGGAGCCGAGATCGTCGACGTGGCAGAACTGCCAGCGTGGCGCGCAGCCCTTCACTGTGAGCAGCCTGGGCGCCTCGAAATGCCTCGTGACGAGCGTGTCCACCGGATTAGGAGGCTCGCCGACCAGGGCGGCGGGCCGCATCACGGTCACCGCCACGCCGGGGTACGCGCGCGGCGAGCGGCGCGCCAGCTGCTCGACTTCCAGCAGGTCGCCAACCACGCTGTTGTCGGTGTCTGCGGCCAGCGGAGCGTCCTCCGGCAGCGGGACCGGGTTGTCCGGGCGGGCCCCGTACACCATGGAGCTGGTCACCAGCACCACCCGGCCGACACGGCCGGCCGCGGCGGCGGCGAGCACCGTCTGGGCACCGCGGACGTTGAACGCCCGCCGCTGCCGGGCGCCGGAGTCCGGGGCCAGGTCGACGTCCGCGTGCACGACCACATCCACGCCGGCCAGCCGGCCGGCCAGCGCGGGGTCGCGCACGTCGGCCACGCGCCAGGTCACCCCGGCGATGTCGCCCCGGCGCTCATCGATCGCGATCACCTTCTTGACCGACTGCGAGGAGGCGAGCCTGACGGTCAGGGCATGCCCGATGCCGCCAGCCGCACCCGTGACCGCCACCACGGGCATAGGCTGGGGACGTGCAGAGCTGTCTCGGGGGGGACGACCCCCCCCAGGCCCCCCCCGATCACGGGGGGACTCCCCGTGTACCTTCCCTGGGCGAACCGGCCGCCGGGCGTTTGTCACAGTGTGCTTCTCCCGAGATAACGTGACGGTCATGACCCTTCCATCCTGCCCCAGAGCCAACGATGGCTGACCGCCCGTTCGGTTTCGGCCTGCCCGACAAGCCAGAAGACCAGGGTGGCCAGGGGTCTTCGGGCGGGCCCGAGGGACCCTCGGGCCCGGGTGCCGGAGGACCCTCCGGGGCCCAGGGGTCTTCGGGTCCGTTCGGGCCGATGGGCGATCCGCAGCAGTTCGCCGACGCGCTGCGGCAGTTCGCCGACCTGCTGTCCTGGCGCGGCGGCCCGGTCAACTGGGATCTGGCCAAGAACGTGGCCAGGCACGCGATCGCGGCGGCGGGCGATCCGAGCGTCCTGGA
>JASHYW010000102.1 GCA_030042885.1 Streptosporangiaceae bacterium
TAGGGACTATGGCCACCCAGTAACATCCCCGGCCGGGACGCGTGAACGTCCCAACTATCCGGGATGTCCCTTGGCCCGACGGGCTTTGGCCGGCCCGCGGCCAGCGCGCAACACTGAAGTCGAGCGCTTCGGTCGGATGCGGGGGAGTCGGGTGCTGAGATCCGGATGGGAGAAAGAACGTGAAGCGCTACCGCCATGTGGGGTAGGCGCGTGGCCGTGCTCGGGCTGACCGGGGCTGCGGTGGTCGCGGTGGCGGCATCCCCGGCGTTCGCCAAGTCGGACATCGGGCTCTCGGTCACCCCGCGGGTGGTGCACGCCGGGCAGAGCGTGCACGTCAACGCGAGCGGCGGGGACGACGCCTACTCGAGCGAAGAGCTCTGCCTCGACGCGCACCCCGGCCGGGCGGCATGGCACACCGTAAAGTGCGTGAGCGATTACCGGGGCACCGGCGGGCCGCTGCTGGACACGATCCGTCTGACGCACCGGGGCGACGAGAGCTTTCGTGCGCAGCTCCTGGTGCTGAGCGGCCCCCACGGCCGCCATCCCGTCGTGGACCGCAGTTCGGGCACGATCGTCGTCGCCGTCCGCTGACTGTCGCGCCCCCGCAGCTCCAGGCCGGGCCGGGCCTGGCCCGGTGGCGGGGTCGAGGCGGTACTGGCCGCGCGGGAGTCCCCATCCGCGCCGCCGCAGTACGTAGACCCGGTCGCGCTGGCCAGCCTGATCGGCGCCGTCGCCAGCCTCGCCTAGACCATCTGCACCGGCTGAAGAGGCGTACCGCCAAGCCGTGGCGGAGGTGGTGGCCCGGACCGTCCGGGTCACCCGGCAGGACCAGGGCGAGGCTGTTGAGCCGGGTCGCGTCGTCGAGGTCGTCGTCACCGAGACCATCTAGGCCGCGGTCGATCAGGAGCGTGCGATCCCGGCGAACCCGGCGAAGTTCCGGGGCTGCCGTGCGTTAAAGCAGTGAGTTCCTGGTGAAGAAACTTCAGTTGGGCTGAACTCACAGCCGAATAAAACTGGTGACCCGTCGTATTTGGGTGTCACGAGTTCGTCGGCCGCGTCTCGTCGTTGGAGGGTGCGCGGCCCATCGGAACCTGCGGCGGCCACGAAGATGACACGGTGCTCGTCACAGAGATTGCCCGGATTCCCTGCCACTGCACTGCCAGGAAAGCTGGTACCTGCGTCCGGTCAGATGAGCGGAGGGACCTGGGGAGATCGGGATCTCCGGTACGGCCGGGATCAGCCGGTCAGCCGGTTCTAGCCGTTCCAGCGGATCGAGGCGCCGGGCTGCTCGCGGTGTCGGTGCTCCGTGATCGCCGTTACCGCCTGGCTGGCCCGCCGCCGCGCGGACTGGCCGCCCGGCAAGCATGGTCCCGATGACCGCGGCAACCATGCCGAGGTCCGTGCGGTCGGTCCGGCCACCCTGGCATGTGCCAGGGCGTACGGCCTCGGTGCCGCGCTGGTTCGCCTGGTGGTGCGGGTTAGCCGCCGAGCAGCGCGAGTGCTTTGGCGATGTCGGGGTCGTGGCCGGTGGACAGGTCTTGCGCGGTGAGCGGGATGTAGTAGTCGGGCGCGACGCCGATGCCGTTGATGAGCTCGTGGTGGGCGCTGAACTCCTGCGTGGCCGGCAGGATAATCAGGCTGGCGTCGTCGAGCAGGTAGGCTGCCGCGGGGGCGGCCACGATGCCCGAGGTCCGGGTGCCGACCAGAGTGCCCAGCCGCAGGTCCTTCACCGCGCCGCTGAACGCGTCGCATGCCGAGGCGCAGTTCCGGTCGGTCAGCACGACCAGCGGCAGGTGCAGCAGCGGGACGCTGCTGTCGGTGTAGTGCGCGGTGCAGCTGCCGTGCACGTCGCAGTCGTAGGACCAGGCCGCGCCATGGATGAAGGCGCCGAGCAGCGTGGCGGGATCGGCGACAGTGCCGCCGCCGTTGCCGCGCAGGTCCAGAATGAGACCGCGCAGCTTGGCGCGCGGGGCCAGGCCTGCTATCGCCTGCAGCACCTGGTCTGCCGAGCCGGGGAAGAACCCGGGCAGCTGCACGTAGGCGATGTCCCCGTCCAGCAGCTTGGCGGATACCGTCGGCGTGGGGGCCGGGTAGATCGCGGCTGTCAGGGTCACCGTCCAGGTGCGGCCGGTGGCGGGCCGCTGCAGCTGCACCGTCACCCGGCCTGGAGCCGGGTAGGGACCGAACAGCAGGTTCATCACCCCTGCGGATATGACGCCGTCGGCGAACGGCGGCGCGCCGTCGACCGAAGTGATGATGTCCCCGGGCCGCAGCCCGCTGCTGGCGGCGGGGGATCCCGGCGCCACCGCGGTGATGAACAGCGGCGGCAGCGCCTCTTGCGGCGCGGTATCCGCCACGTACGGCGCCGGTGATGTCATGATCCCCAGGTCGCCGGGCACATCTCCGGGCGGCGGCGCCGGGTATGACCACCGGGCATGATTGTTGTCCAGGCTGGCGATCATGCCGGTCATGGTGGCGGCGGCCAGCTCCTGCCGCTGCGCCGGGCTGGCCGGAAGCTGGCTGGTCACCTTCTGGTACACGGCGGCGAACGCGGCCCAGTCCCGGTCGCGGTTGCCGGTCAGCGCGGGCATCGTGGCGTCCGGCTGGTCCATCCCGAGCCGGTCAAGCTCCTGGGTGAACCCGGCGAACGCGCCGGCCAGCAGCACCCGGTCATCTAGCACCGGCCCGGCGTAATAGTGGGCGAACACGCAGTAGTAGGCCTGCCCGATGGTGGTGACCGTAGTCGGCGACGACGGCGGCGCCTCGGGCGGCGGGTTGGGCGAGCACGGCGGCGGCTGCCCGCCGGGCTGCCGGGCAGCCGCAGTGCCGCTCGCTCCCGCGCTGCAGGCGGCGAGCGCGACGGCCACCATTGCCAGCAGCGCCGGAATAGACCTCCTCCAGGCACGCCGGGCGCCCCCCGGCGACTGGCTCCCTGTTACCGTCCCTGCACCGCTGCGCGATGACCAGCTCATCGCGATCCCCTCCCCCTGTTACCAGCGTCATGATCGCGCTCGCCAGCCGAGGTCTGCAGAGCGGGATGACCGGGAACAAGCGACATCTCCTGGCACCGTCCTTCCCCTCCCCGACGGAAAGGGCTTGAGACAGGTCGTGCTAGCCCATCATTGCCCGCCGTTTGAGCAGCTATTAACCGCCCCCGTCAGGCCGGGTGTCAACTCGCTGGATCACCCGGCCGGTGCCGGTACCCGTCACCATCGCGGCCCGCGCCGGGGTGGGGGAGTGGCGGCAGCTGAGTCGGCGTGACCTGGAGCAGTCAAAAAAATAAGCAACAGTCGGCGGGTTCCTGGGTTTGACTGTGGCCGACGGCGGGGCGGATCGGGCCTGGACCAGGGCTGGCGGAGTTGGCCGGCTGTCGGCGTGTCGTTGTGATCTTTCCTCAGTCTCCGTGGGATCATCTCGCCTGAGATGATCTTTCATCGTTCCTGGTGAAGTTGAGGAGGCGCGGGTTGGCTTTGGCCTTGGTGCGCGACCTGCGTGATCACCGGGCGCCGGTGAGCGAGGAGGAGCTCGCTGACTTCGAGACCGACGTGCTGGCCGGGTTCGTGCTGGCGCGCGCCTCGGCGGGGCTGGCCGACAGCACGATCCGCAACGACACCGGCCACCTGCAGCTGATCCGGGACTGGTTCGGCCGGCCGCTGTGGGAGATGCAGCCCGGCGACGGGGACGCCTACTTCGGCAAGGTGCTGCGGGATGCGAGGCCGTCGACGCGCACCGGGCGGGCGGCCGCGCTGACGGTGTACTTCCAGTTCCTGGAGCTGCGGCACAAGATCGAGCTGCACAACCTGACCGGCCGCGTGATCGAGTGCCCGCTGGATGAGATGAACCGGCCGCAGGCCTCGGCCGGCCCGCAACTGCGGGTGCCGCCCGCTGAGGCGGAGGTGGAGCAGCTGTTCACCGGGTGGCGCGGGGAACTGGCGACCTGCCGGAAGTTCGCCCCGGCCGCCCGCAACTACGCGGCCGCCCGGCTGGCGGCCGACGTGGGGCTGCGGATTAACGAGGCCCGGATGCTGGACCTGGATGATGTGCGGTGGGAGCTGGGCCGGTTCGGCAAGCTGAACGTCCGTCACGGCAAGGGCTCGCGGCGGCGGGGCCCGAAACCGCGGCTGGTGCCGCTGATCAACGGCGCGGACCGTGGCCTGCGGTGGTTCATCGAGGACGTGTGGGGACAGTTCGGCGCCGACCACACGCGGCCCGGGGTCCCGTTGTTCCCCTCTGAGCGCAAGTGCCTGGATGGCTCCTGTTCACGGGCGACCGCTGATGTGTTCCGCCAGTCGCTGGCCGAGGCCGCCGCCCGCCACCTGCCGGCCTGGGCGGGCCGGCTCACCCCGCATGTGCTGCGGCATTTCTGCGCATCCCAGCTCTACCTCGCGGGGATGAGCCTGTTCGCCATCCAGGAACTGCTCGGTCACGCCTGGACCGGCACCACGGCCCGGTACATCAACCCTCGGGAATTGCATCAGATGGGCGCGTTTGCGCTGGTCGCCTGATGGGCGGTGGTCCGCAATAGCCGCGGGCCGCTGGCGGCGGGTGCCGCCCGACCTCGGCGGTTGCGTGACGGTCCCGTGTGGTGCATGATCCTGCCTTTACATGAAG
>JASHYW010000103.1 GCA_030042885.1 Streptosporangiaceae bacterium
GGGCCAGGCGGACGGCCTGATCAAACTGAGCGGCCGCACCCCCGCAGGCGGGAACACCCCATCAATCATCTTGCCGCCGGGGCAGCGCGCACGCCCCGCGGACCCAGGTAAGGCTGGCTGCTCCAGGCCCCCCGCCGCCATGGCTGATCACCCCGCACAGAAAGGCCACCAGCCCGGACCGCTGAACCATAATCCCGCTCCACCACCCGGAGGACTCCCCGTCCCCGGCCGCCGATTTGCCGGCTCCCGGCCGGCCGCGCCAAGGGGCGCCTGCGGCGCCGCTACACGGGCGCCACGCGCCCCTTGACCCGCCACCGCCGCCCGCACGAACCGGCACCGATCGGGAACAGGGAGCAGGCCAGGCCACGCCCCGGACCAGGCGGCCACCAAACCCTTTCAGCCAGGAAACGAGCACTTGCGGACCCGTACCAATGCAGGTAAGGCGGTTCACGCGCGAGCCTGCAATCGAGGCCGACCACGCTATGTGACTGCTGGAATCCTCGGGCTCGGCTTGCCTCAAAGGCGGCCCCGGCTCCCCGCGGGCCGTCTCGATCGCATCCAGCGGCAGCGCGTTCGGCATACACGGTGGCGGCGAGCCAGCGTGCAGGGCATGACTTGGGCCGGTAACCGTGCCGTGCGGCGGCGTTGCCGGGGTGCGGCCTGGGCTATCAGCAAGCGATCCCCGGCCGCGATGACGGGATCGTCGCCGATGCCCAGGGTGAACCGGCCCGCGTGGACCAGGCCGAGCACCAGCCCGGCGCGTTCGCCCCGCATGACACTGAGCGGCTTTCCGATCGCGGCGGGCTCCGCGTCGACCTCGGCCAGGATGTCCCGGCCGGACTCGACGAGCTGGGCGACCATCTCGCCCGCGTGCGGCGTCTCCAGGGTCATGGCCACCGTGCGAGCCAGCAGTTCCTCCGCCGACACGGCGTGCTGGATGCCGATCTCCCGCAGCGCCTCGCGCACCGAAGCCGAACTGACCAGGGCCGTGATCGGCAGGTCCGGGGCCTGCTTGCGCAATATTACCGCGCTGACCAGTACATCGCCGTCGCTGGCGCCGGTGACTAGGGCCTGCTGGGCGCCCTCGGGCTTGGCCGACCTGACCGTGGCCGGCTCGGTCGGGTCACCGCGGACCACGTGCACGCCCCGGCGGACCCGGCCCGGGTCGACGTCAGCGGCCAGCACGACCGGGACCCCGGCCGCCTCCAGCTCCTCAAGGATCGCGGGCACGGTCGGGCTCATCCCCACGATGAGCCGGTAGGTGCCCGCCGGGAAGCGGTCTTCCACGCTGAGTATCCTCCGGATTCCGGCGGCCGCGGCCCCGCCCGTCACGAGCGCGAACACCGCGGCCAGCAGCGGGATCGTTGTCAGCATGACAGCCGAGGCAATCACGCGTCCAGCGCCGTTGTGCGGCGTCACGTCACCGTACCCCACCGTGGTCGCGGTGGTGATGGCCCAGTACAAGGCCGTGCCGAACGGAACGTCCTGACTCAGCGCGAACAGCCCGGCGCCGGCCAGCATGCACGCGGCCGCGGCGAGCAGCAGAGAAGCCACGTGCCGACGCCACCGCTCGCTGAAGACGCGTACCAGAAGAGCTATCACGCCACATATGATGCCCGGTTGCGCCGACCTGCCGCGGACACCAGCGATGGCAGGCCGGCGGGCGGCTTGGCGGCGTCAGCAGGCGGGCGGCGACGGCGGGCCATCGTTCGGCGTCGGTGAAGGCAGGCTGGATCGTGACGAGCGCAGTGGATGGGGTGGCAGTGGTCATCGGGCACCTCGCGGCCGGGCTGAGACCCGGGAGGCTGGGCCAGCCGCAGGGCCCCAGCGATTGAGCGGAACCCAAACGTAGGCCGCCTCGGCCGGTCACGCCATGTCACAACAAGCGGGACCTGAAGTGATGATCTACCTCTGGAAAAATGCTCCAGACCTGCCGATTCCGCTTGGCTCAAGGCAGGCCCGAATGTGTAGATCGCCGCGCTCATATCGGCCAGTTCTGAATGTTCTCGGCTTGCCCGGACCAGTAGGGACTCAGCGGGACCGCACCTGACTCAAGTCAACGGCCGCGGACGGGAGCCAGAACAGGCTGGTGCGCCGCGTTCCAGCCGAGCAGAGCCTGCAAGCTTGCCGACATCGTCAGGCTCAGACCATGCCGGTCGTTCTTCCGTTGGATGAAGCCCTGAGCGGCGGCCATCGTACGGCCCATAAGCCCGGTCCTGATGGTCTGGAATGCGTTTATGTCTGTCCTGGTTCTGTCCCAGCGCCCGGGATGTCCGGCCGCCAGTGCTGCAGTTCCTCCCTTGCCTTCTGCAGGCCCAGCTCCTCCAGGGGGCTGCCCTGCCCGGTGCGCAGATGTCGCAGCACCGTTGCCATGAATTCATCCATCGCTGCCGTTACCTTCTCCATGGCGGTGGGCTCCGGCTTGTCATCTGTCATAGGGACAGCTTGCCACGGCAAGGGCTTGACCATGGTTCGCGGACACGCCACCTGCATGTCCTGCGACCTGGCCGACTCTCCTGATCGTGCAGCCCATCTTCCGCCGCGGCAGGCAGGCGCGGTTGGCCCGGGAACCGGGCGCCTTGTTGGCCAGCACCCCGTCCGGCCGCGCGGCTGCTCGCCGCCGGGCCCAGGGTCCGGATGCGTTTCAGTAAGGCCCGGAACTGCAGGCTGTTCCCGCGTCGGCCCGCGGCCATCAGATGGCTTTCCAATTGATGATGGACGTTATCCATGAATCGAATCCGGAGAATCGGATAGCGCTTGGAGCCGACGTAGTAAAGAAGCCGCAGATGCCTGCTCGCGATATGCAGAATGTCCTAATCTGGACGGTCTGCACCTTGGTCGACGCCGCCCTGAGTACCATGCCTAACGGCGGGTCGGCGCGCGGTTATCACGAGCTCAAGACGTCGTTAGGTGCGTAGCGGTCCCCGGCTACAGTCCAGCGGACAGTTGGCCAGGCTGTATTTTTATACGTCGCCGCCTACGTCGAGAACTCACTATTCTGCCGCATGGCGCGAACCTCAGTAAATCGAGTGCGACCTTGCCAGGTGGCAACGCGACGGGTCAGGGCGGGGCTAGTTTCCTGGCCCAGGCCCGGCACCCGGTACGGAAACCCCACCATCGGCGCGGCCCGCCATCACGTGCCTGTGGTACGGCCCCTTCAGTACCCGGCCCGACCGTGCTGGGATACTCCGGCGGCAGGCTGCCTGCCCACGGTCAGCGCGCCGGACGGTCACGGGATGATCCTGATCGAGAGGCGCGTTGACCTAGGGGACACGACATATCGTGTTGTCTGGGGAGCCCTGGGCCCTTGGAGAGCTCCGGGCCTTGAGAGGTGAGCGTGATGACCGGTTGGTACGCCGAGCGGACGCCGGACAGGTCGGCCAAGGCCGTGATCGCCGTGACGCTGCTCGCGCTGCTGCTGGTGGCGGCCGTGCCGGCGGCCCTGCTGGCCGCAGTGGTCATGATGATGCTGGGACACGTCGCCGGCGGGCTCGCGCTGTTCGGCGGC
>JASHYW010000104.1 GCA_030042885.1 Streptosporangiaceae bacterium
CCGTTGGCCCCGCCGGTGCCAGCAGGGCCGAACGCCGGGTACGTCGAGAAGCGCATCCCGTCGGCATAGTTCCGCAGCGCTACCCGCGCCCGGTCGAGCATGTTGGTCGGCAGGTTGCCGACCGGAAACCAGCGCACGCCGGGCGAGGCCGGCTGCCCGGCCCAGCCGGACACGGACAGGAAGAAGGCGATGCGGCCGTCGCCGGACACGTCGTGCATCACGTGGGCGAGCGACACGTTCTCGGCGCCGATCACGATCCCGGCGTCCGAGGCCACCCGGATCGCCGTCTCCACGATCGTCTCCCGGTCGGCGAGCTGACCCGACGGCGGCTCGTACGCGCCGTCGCCGTACCCAGTGTTAGCGCGCTCCCGCAGCAGGACGCGCCCGTTCATGCGAACTATGAGGACAACGTCCACGACCACCCGGCGACGCGGTGAGGTGCTGGCCGCGATCGACATGCCGCCCGCTCTGCCCATGATGATCGCCTCGCCGCGCCCGCCCCAACGCCACACCCAGGCCCCTGCCCGGCGCATATGTATTTCATACGCACTGCCCAGGAAGCAGCACGGTACCCCGGGCGGCTTGTGGATCGCCATGTGCGTAAAGCGGGCAAACCTGTGGACGACGGCCGGGAAACGGCACGCGGGCTGTGGACACAAACGCGCGCGAGCCTTAGCCGACCGCCAGCGCGGGCTGTGGAGAACCGTTTCCGCAATGTGGACAGCCGAGCCGGAGAATACTCGGAAAACCGTCGGCGATGACTTCCCGGGCCGGGACTCGTCGTAACGTCGGAGTCGTAACGTCGGAAGGGAGCAGGCGTGAGGCCCTCCCCGGCCGGAGGCCGCGGCATTGGTCCGCATCACTGCCTCCGGGCGGGCGTGGCGAGCAGACCGTACCAGAATTTACGAATACACTATCGACTACATCAATATCGCTGGGGAGGTGAAGCGGCGGTGTCGCCCGGCGTGGCGGCCGGGATCGGCACGCCGCGATCGGAGATGACACACGTACGAGTACTGGCCGGGACACGCAAGGGAGCGTTCGTCCTGACCTCGGACGGGAACCGCGCCAGGTGGGAGGTGAGCGGCCCGCACTTCGGCGGCTGGGAGATCTACCACCTCAAGGGCTCGCCCGCCGACCCGGACCGGATCTACGCCTCGCAGAACACCGGCTGGTTCGGGCAGCTGATCCAGCGCTCCGACGACGGCGGCGCCACGTGGCAGGCCGTCGGGAACGAGTTCACCTACGCGACCGAGCCCGGCACCCACCTGTGGTACGACGGCACCCCGCGGCCGTGGGAGTTCAAGCGAGTCTGGCACCTGGAGCCGTCCCCGGCCGACCCGGACGTGGCCTACGCCGGCGTGGAGGACGCGGCGCTGTTCAAGACCGGCGACGGCGGAGCGACCTGGACCGAACTGACCGGGCTGCGCACACACGAGTCAGGCCCCGGATGGCAGCCCGGCGCCGGGGGCATGTGCCTGCACACGATCATCCTGGACCCGGTCCACGCCGGGCGCATGTTCACCGCGATCTCCGCGGCGGGCACGTTCCGCAGCGATGACGACGGGCAGACATGGCGGCCTGTCAACCGAGGCCTGCATTCTGAGGGCACCCTGCCCGAGGACGAGCCCGAGGTCGGGTTCTGCGTGCATCACGTCGAGATGCATCCGGCCCGGCCGGACACGCTGTTCATGCAGAAGCACTGGGACGTGATGCGCAGCGACGACGCGGGCGAGACGTGGCAGGAGGTCAGCGGCGACCTGCCCAGCGACTTCGGCTTCCCGATCGGCGTGCACGCCCACGAGCCTGACACCATCTACGTGGTGCCGATCACCAGCGATTCGCTGCACTACCCGCCGGACGGGCGGCTGCGGGTGTACCGCAGCCGCAGCGGCGGGAACGAGTGGGAGCCGCTCACCCGCGGGCTGCCCCAGGAGAACTGCTACGTCAATGTGTACCGTGACGCGATGGCGGTCGACTCGCTGGAGGAGTGCGGGGTGTACTTCGGCACCACGGGCGGGCAGGTTTACGCGTCGGCGGACGCCGGTGATACCTGGCAGCCCATCGTCCGCGACCTGCCGGCCGTGCTGTCCGTCGAGGTTCAGACCCTCCCATGAGTGAGCCGGAGGGGCACGGCGTCGCCCGGACTGAGGAGCGAAGCGACGAAGGAAGGCGGCGCAGTGAAGCGGGAATGGGGAGGTGGGTGGGGCCCCGGAGGCGAGCGGGAGACACTGGCGCAGGCCAGCCCGATATCCCGGCGGACCGCGGCGGTCCGCCGGGAGCAGGCCCGGCGACGGTCCGGGTCGTCCTGCCCGCGCACCTGAAGAACCTGGCCCGCGTCGAGGGCGAGGTCGCGCTGCGCGTGGGCAGCGGACGTGATGGCATCACCCGGCAGGCACTGCTCGATGCCCTCGAGTCCGCCTACCCGGTGCTGCGCGGCACCATCCGCGATCACGTGACCGGGCGGCGCCGTGCGTTCGTCCGCTTCTACGCCTGCGAACAGGACCTGTCCAACGAGCCGCCGGACGTCCCGCTGCCGGCCGCCGTGATCGCGGGCACCGAGCCGTTCCTCATCGTCGGCGCGATGGCAGGCGGCTAGGGGCACCGGGGGCACGCGCCGCCTAGACCGCCTGCTGCTTTACGGGCTGCTCCCTGGCGGGCAGCTTGACGATGGCATCGCCGATCTGGTTCACGAAACCCTGGATGGTGGCATTCGCCACCCGGCGCAAGACCACCCGGTCCAGCGCAGCGCCCACGGCGCCCAGCGGAGGCCGGTAGACCCCGGCCAGGGCCAGCAGGCTCGCCGATTTCCCGTACGGCGCAAGCATGAGATCGGCGTCCAGGATCGGGAACAGCCCTCCGCCCGGCCCGGCCGCTTCCCACCTGAGTATCAGCGTGGCCGACGTGGCACGTGCGGACGGCTCAGAAAAGCGCACCTCGACCAGCCGGGACATGGCCCGCACCGAACCCAGCGGGCCGACCCGGGCCAGGCCCGCGTCCCATTCGCCGTATGCGTCACCGGAGGCGCTCTCCAGCCAGCCGCCATCGGCCACCGCCGCCAGGCCCGGCCTGGCCTGCGCGAAGGGGACATCCACGACGGTCTCAGCGCCTACGAACATGCCGCCAGTGAACGTGAACGGACCGCGTCCCGCCCAGGGACGTAAGTCCCCGGCGCGAAGTCATTGGTCCGGCTCATCCCTTCTCCGGGGACGCGCCGGTGCTGCACATCACCCGCGAGATGCTGCACGATGGTGGCGAGATCGCGCGGACCCGGCCGTTCCGAGCCCTTGGGAGCATGACCATGTACACCAAGATCCAGGTTGTCTTCGACGCCGCCGAGCCGGAGAAGCTCGCCGAATTCTGGGGGCTGGCGCTGGGCTATGTGGCCGAGCCGCCACCGG
>JASHYW010000105.1 GCA_030042885.1 Streptosporangiaceae bacterium
TCATTCTCAGCGAAAGCGCGCAGTCATCACCGGACAAGCCAGCGGCGGTGTTCGCCGGCGGCCGGCTCACCTACCGGGAGCTGGACCAGGCATCCGACCGGCTGGCGGCCACCCTGGCCGCGGCCGGGATCAAGCCCGGCGACCCGGTCGCGCTGCAACTGCCGAACATCCCGCAGTTCCTGATCTCCTACTTCGGGATCCTCAAGGCGGGCGGGATCGTGGTGCCGCTCAACGTCCTGCTCAAGGCGCCCGAGGTGGCCTTTCATCTCGGCGACAGCAGGGCGCGCATCCTGATCACCTGGGAAGGCATCCTGGCCGAAGCCGTCAAGGGGGCTGAGGCGGCCGGGCTCGATCAGGTATATGCCGTCGGCCACACGGAGGCATCAGACGGGGTCATGCCCTTCGAGCGGCTGCTGGCCACGGCGGTGCCGCGCTATGAGATGGCCACCCGGGAGCCGACGGACACCGCCGTCGTCGTCTACACGTCCGGCACGACCGGGCGGCCCAAGGGCGCCGAGCTCACCCACATGCAGCTGTACATGAACGCCGACATTCCCGGGCGGCTGTTCGGTGTCCGGCCCGATGACGTCGTGGTCGCCGTCCTCCCGTGGTTCCACGTGTTCGGCCTGTCCAGTGTCCTGAATGTCTGCGTGCGGTTCGGCTGCACGATGTCGCTGGTGCCGCGGTTTACTGCCGCCGCGGTGCTGACCGCGATCGAGCGGGACCGCGCCACCATCTTCGATGGCGTGCCCACCATGTTCGCCGACCTGCTGTCCTGCCCGGACCTGGACGGCTACGACCTGTCCTCGCTGCGGATCGCCATCTCCGGCGGGGCGTCCATCCCCGCCCCCCTGCTGGACGCCTTCGAGGAGCGCTTCGGGGTGCTGATCCTGGAGGGCTACGGGCTGACCGAGACCGCGTCCACCACCACCTTCAACGTCAGCGCGGACGAGCGGCGGGTGTACAGCGTGGGCAAGCCCATCTGGGGGACCCAGACGCAGGTCTGGGACGAGCAGGCCCGGCCGCTGCCGCCCGGCCCGGAGCACGTGGGCGAGGTCGTCACCCGCGGCATGCACGTGATGAAGGGCTACCTGCACAACCCGGAGGCGACCGCGGCTGCCTTCACCGGCGACTGGCTGCACACCGGTGACCTCGGCTACTTCGACGAGGACGGGTTCTTGTTCATCGTCAGCCGCAAGAAGGAGCTGATCATCCGCGGCGGGTACAACGTGTACCCGAGCGAGATCGAGAACGTGCTGCACGCTCACCCGGCGGTCGCCGAGGCGGCCGTGGTCGGCGTCCCCGACAAGCGTCTCGGCGAGGAGGTCATGGCGGTGGTGATCACGCGGCCCGAGATGGTCCTGCCCGAGGCCGAGCTCGTCTCCTACTGCCGGGAGCGCCTGGCCGCCTACAAGTGCCCGCGGATCTTCCAGTTCCGCGCCGAGCTGCCGAAGAACACCCTCGGCAAGGTCCTGAAGGACGAGCTGATCGTCGGCTGAACGATCCCCTGGCCACCAGGAGGAGGTACGTTGGCCGATACTGCGCCCGTCCCCGCCGGGCCGGCCGGCCCGGCCCCGCGCCGGCAGGTCCCGCGTTCGACCCCTGACTACACGGCCGAGGCGGCCCGTCGGCGGATGGCGTTCCTCCGGGACGTCACCGGCACCAGCCCGGAGCACATCGGCCGCTACTCGTTCGACCCGGCCGTCCTGGCCGGGAACATCGAGAACTTCGTCGGTGTCGCCCAGGTGCCGATCGGGATCGCCGGGCCGCTGCTGGTCGACGGCGAATACGCCCGCGGGACCTTTTACGTGCCGCTGGCCACGACCGAGGGAACCCTGGTGGCCAGCTACAACCGCGGCATGAAGCTGCTGTACGCGGCCGGAGGGGTGCGGACCACGGTGACCGCTGACGTCATGCAGCGCGCGCCGGCCTTCGGCTTCGACAGCGCCCGCGAAGCCCGCGCCTTCGGGGACTGGGTGACCGCGCACTTCGCCGACATCAAGCGCGAGGCGGAGGCCAGCACCCGTACCGGCCGCCTGCACGACATCGAGCAGTTCCCCGCGAGCCGGTTCCTGTTCCTGCGGTTCAACTTCACCACCGGCGACGCCGCGGGACAGAACCTCACCGGCAAGGCCACCCGTCGTGCGTGCCAGTGGATCCAGGCGCACTACGCCGGGATCCGGCAGTTCTACCTCGAGGCCAACCTGGCCACCGACAAGAAGAGCTCGCACCTCAATATCCTGCGCACCCGCGGGAAGCGGGTCACGGCCGAGGCCACGATCCCTGCGGACCTGGTCCGGCAGGTCATGCACGTCACCCCCGGCGAGATGTTCCGGGGCCGCCAGGTCAGCAACCTCGGCGGGCTGATGGCCGGTGTGAACAACAACGGAAACCACTCCGCCAACGCGATCGCGGCGCTGTTCGCGGCCACCGGACAGGACATCGCGAACGTGGCCGAGTCCTCGGCGGCCCTTGTGCATGCCGAGCTCCTGGACGACGGCAGCTACTACTACTCGATCACCATCCCCGCGCTGATCGTCGCCACCTATGGCGGCGGGACCGGCCTGCCCACCCAGCGTGAGTGCCTGGAGCTGCTCGGCTGCTACGGCGCGGGCCAGGTGCGCAAGCTGGCCGAGATCGTCGCGGCCACCGTGCTGTGCGGCGAGGTCTCCCTCGGCGCGGCCGTCATCACCGACGAATGGGTCGCGGCCCACGAGCTGCTCGGCCGGAACCGGCCATAGTCCCTGCCGCGGTGCCCCCGTGACGTGGTAGTTACGGAGCCAGCCCGGCGGCAACGAACAGCCCGGCACTCCGCAAGCGTCCACGGCCTGAACCTAGCGGCCGGGTTTCAACGTAATCAGGTAAGGAAAGGAAGCTGATAGTAACCGCTGCTGGCCCGGTTTCTGACGGATTGACACCCTGGCGAGACCTGTACCATTGCGGACGAAGGCGTCATAATTGACACTTACGTAGTCCCTACGTGGAGGTC
>JASHYW010000106.1 GCA_030042885.1 Streptosporangiaceae bacterium
GGCCGACCTGGCCGAACTGCTCAGGCGCCCAGCCTTAGCCAGTCCCGCCCGTCGCAATCTCGCTCGGCGCTCACCGCCGTCGGCGATAGACTACGGGCTTGCCTGACCACGGCCTGAAAGTGAGAGTACGCAGCATGCGCTGGTCCAAGATGCACATCCCGACGCTGCGCGACGACCCGGCGGACGCCGGCGCGCCCAGCCATCGCCTGCTGCTCCGCGCCGGCTACATCCGCCAGCTGATGGCCGGGCACTACTCGCTGCTGCCGCTCGGCCAGCTGGTCCGGCTCAAGGTCATCGGGATCATCCGTGAGGAGATGAACCGGATCGGGGCCCAGGAGATCGTGATGCCGGTGATGCACCCGGCCGAGCTGTGGCAGCTCAGCGGCCGCTGGGAGCTGATGGGCGAGGAGATGTTCCGGCTCAAGGACCGGCGCGGTGCCGACCTGGCCCTGGGCATGACGCACGAGGAGATCGTCACCAACCTGGCCGCCGAGCTGGAGTCGTACCGCGAGCTGCCCCAGATGTGGTACCAGATCCAGACCAAGCTGCGCGACGAGCCGCGGCCGAAGGCCGGCCTGCTGCGGACCCGCGAGTTCACCATGAAGGACTCGTACAGCTTCGACCTGGGGCCGGCCGAACTCGACGTGTCCTTCCGCCTGCACCGCGACGCGTACACCCGGATCTTCGAGCGGATGTCCGTCCCCGCCATCCCGGTCGAGGCCTCCAGCGGCACGATGGGCGGCTCGGATTCCACCGAGTTCGTCTGCCCGTCCCCCACCGGCGAGGACCTCATCGTTCTCTGCCCGGAGTGCGGCTATGCGGCCAACATAGAAAAGGCCACGTCCCGCCTGGTTCCTGTCGATGATTCTCCCGAACGGACCGTGGTGCTCGCGGCCCCCGAACCGTTCCCCACCCCCGGGGTCCGAACCATCGAGGATCTCGCCGCACAGTACCAGGCCCCGGCCGACCGCCAGATCAAGACCCTGGTCTACTTCCTCGACGGCGTGCTCACCCTGGTCCTGCTGCGCGGCGACCACGCGCTGCACGAGCAGAAGCTCGTGGACGCCACCGGGGCCCCCAGCATCCGGCCGGCCCAGCCCGAGGAGATCCGCGAGGCCCTCGGCGCGCTGCCCGGCAGCCTCGGCGCGGTCGGCGTCACCGATCACCCGATCGTCGCCGACGAGGCGCTGCGCGGCCGGCGCGGCATGTACACCGGGGCCAACATCGACGACACCCACTTGCGCGGCGTGGACGTCGAGCGCGACATCAATGTCGGCCAGTGGGCCGACTTGCGCGAGGTCGCCGCCGGCGAACCGTGCATCAACTGCGGCCACGGCCTGGAGGTCGAGCGCGGCATCGAGGTCGGCCACATCTTCAAGCTCGGCTGCAAGTACACCGACGCCATGCAGATCCGCGTGTCCGGCCCGGATGGCAAGCCGGTCAAGCCCGTCATGGGCTGCTACGGCATCGGGGTCGAGCGCGCCATGGCTGCGGTCGTTGAGGTCCACCACGACGACAAGGGCATCATCTGGCCGGCCGCGGTGGCCCCGTTCGAGGTAGTGGTGGTGATCGCCCAGCAGGACGACCCCGCCGTGGCCGAGGCGGGGGAGCGGGTGCACCAGGCGCTGGCCGCGGCCGGCGTCGAGGTCATCGTGGATGACAGGCCGGTCCGGGCCGGGGTGAAGTTCAGCGACGCCGAACTGGTCGGCATCCCGTTCCGGGTCACGGTGGGCAAGCGCAGCCTGGCCGCCGGGGCCGCCGAGCTGACCGACCGCGCCACCGGATCCACGGTCCAGGTTCTGATGGGCGACCTGGCCCCGCACGTCCGCGAGGCCATCGCCAAGTCCATCGCGGGCCAGTCCTGAGAGCCCACCACGCCCCTGATGACCCATGGACCTGCAGCACTACCTGGCCGACATCGGCTTGAAGACCCTGAGCCGGGCCCACCGGGCCATCGTTCACCTGAGCGGCGGCTCGGTGCTGGGCTCGGCCTTCGGCATGCCCGTGGTCGAATTGCACACGGTGGGACGCGTGTCGGGCCGACCGCGTTCGACCATGCTCACGGCACCGGTCGTCGACGGTCAGAAGGTCGTGCTGGTGGCCTCCAAGGGCGGAGACGACCGTGATCCTGACTGGTTCCGCAACCTGATGGCCCATCGGGACGTCGAGCTGACCATGGCCGGCCAGCGCAGGCCGATGCGGGCCAGGCAGGCCTCGCCGCAGGAGAAGGCGGAGTTGTGGCCCCGGGTCGTGGCGGCCTACCGGGGCTATGCCAGCTACCAGCGCCGCACCGAGCGCGACATCCCCCTGGTCATCTGCGAGCCGCGCTGACCGCTCGCCGCCGCGGCGCGCTCCCGCCACCCCCCATGGGTGATCCGGAGGAGGGTACTCCGCCCGTATCATCCGCATGACGAGAGATCGCAAGCGGGAATTCGAGGAGCGTTATGCAAACCCGACGCGCGAGTGCAGGCCTTTGGGGCCTGCGCGAGCGATCGGTGCAGGCGAGCGGCCAGCAACTACAGCGGGTTCTTTGCATAACGCGAACTTCTGCGTAGAACACAAGGAGTACCGAGATGGCAGTCGACACCTTCATTGCCTTTGTCGGGGTATACGACGACGTCAGTGGCGCTGATGCGGACTACGAGCTGGTCAAGGACCTGCACACCAGGGAGGGCTTGATCGACGCCTATGACGCCGCGGTGATCGTGCACCAGGCCGATGGGAAGGTCAAGATCACCAAGAAGCACGAGACGCCGACTCGGGTCGGGGGAGTGCTCGGTGGCGGGGTGGGCCTGGCCACCGGTCTGGTCGTGGCCTTGTTCCCGTTCGCCGCGATCGGCGGCGGCCTGCTCGCGGTCACCACGGGCGGCGGCGCGGTTGTCGGCGCGCTCGCCGGCCACGCGGCCGCCGGGATGAGCCGCAAGGACCTGAAGGAGCTCGGGGAGCAGCTCGACGCCGGGCAGGCGGGCCTGGTCGTGGTCGGGGTGGCCGACATGGGCGCGAAGATCGAGCGGGAGATGAAGAGGGCGCGGAAGGTCCAAGCCAGGGAGCTCAAGGCCGACACGGCCAGCATCGAAGCCGACGCGAAGTCCGCAACCGAGGGCTGACGCCGTCCGGCTGGCCTGTGCTGGGGCCGTAGGGTCGGGGATGACCGCCGGGCCGGGGTCGATCATGGGCTGGACAGCCCAGAATGCGCGGCATGCCGCCGGGCTGCTCAGGCAGGGCCGGAATCCTGCCGCGCGGGTCTACGAGAGCATCGGATCGGACTTCTTCCTGGCCCTGGCCCCCGGCTGGCTGAACCTGGGGCTGTGGGAGGGACCCGGTTCGGAGGATGAGGCCGAGGATGCCTGCCGTCGGCTCGTTCGTACGCTCGCGCTGGCGCTGCCCGCAGGCGGCACGATCCTCGATGTGGGCAACGGGCTCGGGACCCAGGATCGGCTGATCGCCGAGGCGGTCCGTCCGCGTCGGCTGGTGGCGGTGAACATCACCGAGCGGCAGCTAGCAGCGGGCCGGGACCGGCTGAAACAGGCCGCGGCCGCGCCGGTGGCGGGCGATGCCGTCCGGCTGCCGGTGGCCGACGGAACCGTGGACGGGGTGATCAGCGTCGAGGCAGCCTTCCATTTCCGTTCCAGGAAGGCTTTTTTCGACGAGTGTTACCGGGTGTTGCGTCCCGGCGGCGTGCTGAGCATGTCCGACATCTCGATCCGGCGGTGGCCGGTCAGCCCGGCCGAGTTGCTGTCTGGCCTGACACAGCTCCGGGTGTTCGGACTGCGGCGGACCATGGCGATGACCGCCGGGCAGATCGGTTCGTCCGCCCGCGCGGCCGGCCTGACCGAGGTCGAGGTGACCTCGTGCGGCGATCGCGTGATCGCCCCCGCGGTCCGGCTCACCGCCGGCCGGCTGGCCGGCCCGACAGCGGCGCCCGCCGGGCAGCAGGCCATCGGCCGCCTACTGCTGTGGCAGGTCAGCCTGCTCTGGCGGCGCGGCATCATCGATTACCTGCTGCTCCGCGCGGTGCGGCCGTGACCTGGGCCGACTGGCTGGCTCATGCCACGCCCATGCCCGCGACGGCGCCCGGTCAGGCTCGCGGCCGAAGCGGTAGCTGGCCGCCTCGTCCGGGTGGGCCTCGAGGAATACGCCGAACATCCCCGCGTCCGCGGCCCGGGAGGCCAGGACTCTGACTGCCTCGTCCGCTCCTGCCTTGCGCAGCGCCCCAAGCAGCCGGGTGACGTCTCGCTGCCGGCTGAGGCGGAACGGCTGGTCATAGCCGACGGTCACCTGCCCGGACGGGTCACGGGCCAGCAGGGTATCCGCCGCCTCGGTGGCCCCGGGGGCGCACAGTTCCTCCAGCAGCCGGGCGACGCCCTGCGGGTCGTCGAGGCCGATCTGGCCCGCGGCCCGGGCGGCCAGGGTATCCGCCGCCTCGCCGGCCCCGGCGGCGCGCAGTTCCCCCAGCAGCCGGGCGATGCCCTGCGGGTCCTCGAGGCTGACCTGACTGGCCGCCCGGGTGGCCACGGTGCGCGCTGCCTCGCCTGCCCCGGCCTTGTGCAGCGCCGTCAGCAGCAAGGCCACGTGCCACGGGTCATCAAGGCTGGCCTGTCTGGCCAGGTCGAGGGCCAGCGAGGTCAGGACGGCGTCGTCGGCCCCGGCTGCGCACAGCGCCTCGAGCAGTTCGGCTCCATCCCCCTCCGGGCGGATGCTCATGTCGTCGGCGGCCCGGGCGGCCAGCACGCGGACCGCCTCGCCGGCGCCGACTGCGTGCAGCGCCTCGAGCAGCTGGACCGCGCCCGACGGGTCGTACGGGCTGACGTGTTCGGCAGCCCTGGAGCCCAGGGCGCGGACCGTGTCCTGCGCCCCGGCGGCGTGCAGAGCCGTCAGCAGCAAGCCGAGATCATACGCGAAATGAAGGTCCGCCTGGCCGGCCAGGTCACGGGCCAGCAGGGTCCGGACGGCGTCGTCGGCTCCGGCGGCGCGCAGTTCCGTCAGCAGCCTGGCCGTGGAATCCGGGTACTCGAGGCTAGCGTGCTCCGCGGCGCGGGCGGCCATGATCCGGACCGCGTCCCCCGCCCCGGCCTTGTGCAGCGCCTCCACCAGCTCGGCGGACTCCCACGCCTGGTCCGCGCCGGCGTGGGCGGCCGGCTCGCGGGCCAGCAGGGTAGCGACCGCCCCGTCGGCTCCGGCAGCGAGCAGCGCCGTCAGCAGCCGGGCGGTCTCCCCCGGATTGTCGAGGCCGACGGCGGCGGAAGCCCGGGCGGCCAGGGCGCGGACCGGCTCGCCGGCTCCGGCGGCGTGCAGCGCTCCCAGCAGCGCCGCGACATCCGACATGTCGTCGACGTCGGCCTCCGCCGCGGTCCGGGTCGCGAGCAAACTGACCGCATCTACGGCTCCGGCCGCGTGCAGCGCCCGCAGCAGCCAGGCCACGTACTGCGGATCGTCGAGGCTCGCGTGCTCGGCGGCCCGGGTGCCCAGGCCGCGGACCGCGTCGTCCGCTCCGGCCGCATGCAGCGCCGCCAGCAGCCGGCCGAGATCCCAGCGGTGATCCAGCCGGGCGTGGCGGGCCGGATCGCGGGCCAGCAAGGCCCGGACCGCCTCGTCGGCCCCGGCCTCGCGCAACACCTCAAGCAGCCGGGCGACCTCCCACGGATCCTCGAGGCTGGCCTGGCCGACGGCCCACCGCGCGGCGCGCTCGGCGTCGGCCGCGCTCACCTGGTGCAGGTGGGTGATGAGCTGGCGGGCGGCGTCCGTGCGGCCCAGGCTGGCCGCGCTCGTCCACAGGGCCGCGGCGTGGCGGTACAGCCCGCGGTCCCGGGCGGCCTGCCCGAGGCGGGTGAGGTCGCCCGCGCTGGCGGCGTGGGCGACGAGGGCGTCCCACAGCGAGGCCGGGCCCAGCTGGTCCGCGCGGGTGCGGCGTCCGTGCTGGTCGAGGTAACCGGCGACCCGGTAGCCGCCCGCGCCGGCGCCTGCCCCGGCAGGGACCGGCCACAGCGCCCGCACGGCGCCGTTGAACTCATCCGTGGCCCAGGCCAGCGCGGTATCCCGCCCGCTTTCTGTGCCGGTGGTGCGCTGCGGGCCGGACGGGTAGCCGGCCGCGGCCTCCCGCGACGGGTAGCCGACCGCGGCCTCCCGCGACGGGTAGCCGACGGCATCTCGCGACGGGTAGTCGGCCGCGGCCTCCCGCACCAGCGCGGCGGGCAGCGGCCTGGCGTGGCCGAGCCGGGCCGCATCCATGGCCGTGGCGATGATCGCCTGGCCACGGAGGTCACCCCCGGGTCCGGCGTAGCGGTGCAGCAGCTCGGGAACCCCGGCCAGGTACTGAGTGACCTGCCCGTCCCGCCCGGCGCCGTACGCGGCCGCGGCCGCCAGCACCGGGTCGCCGGCCTCGGCCGCGGTGGTCATCTCGGCGGCGGTGAACCGAGCCGGGACGTCGAGGATCCCGCCGTAGGCCACATTGACGTCCGGCCCGTACTGGGCGAGTTCCTCCAGGTGGTCCAGCAGCCGCCCGGCCACCCCGGCCGGGTCGCCGGCGCCTGTTCCGCCGCGCGCCACCGCGGCGTACAGGTCCCAGTGCTCGGGCCAGATGGTGGTGATGACCAGGTGGTCCTCGCCCTCGAGCAGGTCGTCCAGACGAGACAGCACCGCCGGGCCGCCGTCGGCGTCGGCGTAGTGCCGGAACTCGCCCAGCCACAGCACGGTCCGGGCCGGGATCCCGGCCTCCAGCCGCGCCGCCAGCGCGGCTGCGGTCCGCGGGTATTCCAGCGACCAGTCAGCGAGCCGGTCCATGACCGCCTCGTAGGCGGCGCGGGTCTTACCCGTCGCGGGCTCGCCGCGGACTAGGACCAGGCGGCTGTCCGGCACGTCCGGGTCCAGCATTCTCCGCAGCAGCTCATCGTGCGGCCTGCGGATATACGCCGGCTGCGGCCCGCCGCCGATCACCGGCTGCACGCCCAGCTCGGTCGGCGCCCACTCCCTGGCCGGGCGGCCACGCTCTGGAAACGTAATGGCGCCGCCGCTGTTCAGCTGGCTGCGGATTGCCGGTCGCGGGCCTGGCAGCGCAGCGCCCGCAGCACGTCGTCCCGGCCCTCGCTGAGCAGGCGGCGCAGCGCCGCGGGCGGCTCGGCGTCCGCAAGGTAGGCGTCAGTCACCTTGACCGTCTCCGGCGAGACCGCGCACACCGTGTAGACGCCGCTTACGAAGTCCTGCGCCATCGCCGGTGACCACTCGCGCCACACGTCTCCTACGACGGCGAAGAAGTCCTCACGGTACGGCTGCACCAGCTCCGGCTGGTCGGCGTCGGCGAACCCGCTCAGCGTGGCCCGGAACATCGCGATGGTCTGCTGCCCCCCGGTGAGCAGCCGCCAGGCCTCGCGCTTGGCGTCGGCCGAAGGGATCGCCGCCCGGCACGTCGCGGCGTTCCGTTCGCCCTCGTCGGTCGCGTCTCGCGCCAGCTCCGCGTCGATCTCGGCCGGGCCGAATTCCCGCCGCCCGCCGCCCCGGCTCACCAGCCGCGCCAGCAGCGCCCAGCGCAGGTCGGTGTCGACGCTGAGGCCGTCGAGCCGCGCCGAGCCGTCGATCAGCCCGGCGAGCAGTTCGAGGTCCTCATCGAAGGTGGCGACGGTCGCGAACGCGCGGACGTAGGCCAGCTGCGCGTCCGAGCCCGGCTCCGCCGCGCCGAGCAGGTCCCGCAGCGTCCTGGCCATCAGGTCCAGCCCGGTGGCCCGCCAGCCGGGATCGGCGAACCTGCGGGCCGCCTGGCCCGCTTGCCGCAGCAGCGTCTGTACCACGCTGATATCGGCGACCGAGGAGATTCCCGACATGACCAGACGGACGTAATCGCGCGCCGCCATCTCGCCGTCACGGCACATGTCCCAGGCGGCCGCCCAGCACAGCGCCGCCGGAAGCGAGTCGGTGAACGAGCCGATCTTCTCGATCAGCGTCCGCAGCGAATGATCGTCGAGCCGGATCTTGGCGTAGCTGAGGTCCTCGTCGTTGACCAGCACCAGGTCGGGCTGGGCCTGCCCGGCGAGTTCCGGCACCACCGTGCGCGCGCCCGCCACGTCGGTCTCGACCCGGCGGCGGCGCGACAGCCCGGTCTCGGTCAGGTCGTACAGGCCGATCGCGATGCGGTGTGAACGGAGCACCGGATGGGTGGCCGGCGCCTCCTGTTCCACGGCGAACTCGGTGAACCTGCCGTCCTCGCCGACCGAGTACGACGGCCGCAGCGTGTTCACCCCCGCGGCCTGCAGCCACTGCGCTGACCATGACGCCAGGTCGCGGCCCGAGGTCTCCTCGAGGGCGGCGAGCAGGTCCGCGAGCGTCGCGTTGCCCCACGCGTGCGCGCCGAAATACTTCCGGACCCCGGCCAGGAAGTTCTCCCGCCCCACGTAGGCGACCAGCTGTTTCAGCACCGAGGCGCCCTTGGCGTACGTGATCCCGTCGAAATTCACCTCCACGGCGTGGATATCCGGGATATCGGCCGCGATCGGATGGGTGGAGGGCAGCTGATCCTGCCGGTACGCCCACGACTTGTACAGCTGCGCGAACGTGGTCCAGGCCGACGTCCACCTGGTCGCCTCGGCCTGGGCGAGCGTGCCGGCCCAGGTGGCGAAGGACTCATTCAGCCACAGGTCATCCCACCAGCGCATCGTGACCAGGTCGCCGAACCACATGTGCGCCATCTCGTGCAGGATGGTCTCGCCGCGCGCTTCCCTGGCGAAATCGGTGACCCGGGACCGGAAAATGTAGGCCTCCACGAACGTGACACAGCCCGCATTCTCCATCGCGCCCTCTTTGAATTCGGGCACGAAAAGCTGGTCATATTTCCCGAACGGATATTTTATCCCGAACGCCTGGTGGTAGAAGTCGAAACCCTGACGCGTCACTTCCAGGATTTCGTCCGGGTCGAGGTAGGAGGCCAGCGACTGGCGGCAGTACAGACCGAGCGGGATGCCGTCGTGCTCATCGCGGACCGCGTGATAAGGCCCGGCCGCCACGGCGGTGATGTAGGTCGGTATGACCGGAGTGGGCGGGAAGTGCCAGCGGAGCGCATCGCCCGCCTCGATCCTCGATTCGGGCGCCATGTTGGAGACGACCAGCCAGTCCGCCGGTGCGGTCACGCTCAGTTCATAGCTGGCCTTCATGTCCGGCTGGTCGAAGCACGCGTA
>JASHYW010000107.1 GCA_030042885.1 Streptosporangiaceae bacterium
CACGTTCAGGTCGGCCAGCTCGCGCTGCTGCTCGGTGGTAATGGCCCGGCGCATCGCGGCGACCTTGCGGGTCGCGAAGACGGCAGGCGGCATGACCACCAGCGAGATGAGCGACAGCCGCCAGGACAGGGCGACCATGGCGACAGCCGTGGCCACCGCGGTGGTGAGGTTCGAGGCGATGGAGGTCGCGGTCGAGGTCACCACGGATTCCATGCCGCCGATGTCGTTCTGGATGCGGGATTGCACCTCGCCGGTGCGGGTGCGGGTGAAGAAGGCGATCGACTGCCGCTGCAGGTGGGCGAACACGCTGGTGCGCAGCTCGTGCATGACGTGCTGGCCGACCTTGGTGCTGATCCAGGTCTGGATGACGCCGAACGCCGAGGTGACAGCGGCGACCGCGACCATCGCGGCCACCAGCCAGGCGAGCAGCTGCAGGTTCCGGCCCGGCAGGGCAGTGTCGATGACGGCGCGGAGCAGGAACGGCGAGGCCAGCCCGACCAGCGAGGAGGCCACGATGAGGGCGGTGACGATGCCCAGCTGCCATCGGTAGGGGCCGAACAGCCGGCCGATGCGGCGCAGCGACACCTCGCGTGCCTGCGCCTTTTCCGCGGCGGTGACGGTCCGGGGGCCGCGGTCCCGGCCGGGGGTATCTCGGTTCGTGTGAGGTGATGCCAAAAGGTGTTTCCTTCCGCCAGATGCATTTGATGAGGTTACCTCAATATGAGGTTATAGCATGAAGATCGGGTACTCTATTCCCGTGACCTCCGGACGCGAAGAAGCGGCCCGGCCCGAGCTCGCTGACCCGGCCGGCGATGAGTCGCTGGCCGACGCCTTGGGGGCTGTCGCACGCCAGCTCCGCGAGAAGTCGGCCGAGACGCTGGCGCCGTGGGACATCACCCCCGCCCACCTGCGCGCCCTGCGCACGCTGGCCAGGCACGGGACGATGCGGCTGTCCGAGCTGTCCGATCACCTGCAGATCGCGCCGCGGACCGCCACCGAGGTCGTGGACGCGCTCCAGGCCAGGGACCTAGTCCGGCGCCGCGCCGACCCCGGCGACCGGCGCGCCACCCTGGTCGAGGTCACCGACCACGGCACCGCCATCCTGGCCGAGATCCGCGCCACCCGCGGGACCGAAGCCGGGCGCATCTTCGGCCGCCTCAGCCCGGCCGACCGCGCCGAACTGGCCCGCATCCTCAGCAAGCTCCGGGACTTATCTCTGGCCTCTGGCCCGACCCATCCTCTCCAAGGACTGGAGCCGCCAAGATTCCCGGGGCGGTCCAGGTCTGGTGCTCGCGCTTACCGCATTCTGCGGGGCCCGGAGGATCTGACGCCAGGCTGCGACGCTGTCACTCCGCGCGGTCCAGCGATGGTTCGGGATGTCCGCCCAGGTACTCCACCCAGGCCCGCTTCACGCACGGGTAATGCTGGAGGCCTCGACCAGATCCATGAAGTTGCTGATGTTCGCGTCGAACCGCTGCTGCAGCTGCTCGTCGGCGATGCGCCCTTCAGCGGTGAAGGCCAGGTGGGCCCGGGCGAGGGAGAACATGTCCGGATACAGCCGCGTGCCGAGGTGCTCCAACGGGACGCGCAGCGCCCACAAAGACACCGCTCTCGCACCCGATTCGACGTCAGAAGGTGTCGATTTGCAGGGTGTCTTTGCCGCCGAAGATGGTCGTCCCGATGCCTGAGGACTATCGGCGATCATCGCCGATTCAGGCCCTTTCAGGATGTGCCTGAACGCTTGGCGTCCCGCGATTCGAGCTGCGCTCCTGCCGCCTCCGCTAGCTGCCCCGGACTGACGGCGCGCTCGGCGACGGAGAGAGCCCAGATGAGCAGCGTTCGCAGTAATGTACGACCTATCCCGTCGCCCGGCGCGGACGTCGTACCTGGCGGCGCCGACGGCGGCTTCGGCGCTACGGTAGCGGTGTGAGCATGGGCTCGAAGTCTCAGCGCGTCGAGTCAGCCCAGTCTGCCGCTGACTGTGTCGGGAGGTTGCTGTCGGTCAACGTCGGCATGCCGAAAGACGTGCCGTGGCAAGGAAGAACCGTATTCACCGGCGTGTTCAAGGACCCGGTCACCGGTCGCCGCCGGGTCGGCAAGCTCAACCTTGACGGCGATGGTCAGGGCGATCTGGTGGGGCATGGCGGTGAGCAGCGTGCGGTGTTCGTCTACCAGATCGACTCCTATCGGTACTGGGAGCGCGAGCTGGGACGAAACGACTTTGTGTGCGGACAGTTCGGCGAGAACTTCACCGTAGAAGGACTCGCCGACGACGAGGTGTGCGTCGGTGACCGCTATCGGATCGGCACTGCGATGTTCGAGGTGACCCAACCGCGCGTGACCTGCTACCGCGTCGGGATCCGCATGAACGACCCGCGGATTCCCGCTCTCCTCGTCTCCCACCGCCGCCCGGGCTTCTACTTCCGCGTGCTCGAAGAGGGCGAGGTGCAGGCGGGAGACGAAATCATCAAGCTCTCTTCAGGACCCGAGCAGATGCCGGTCGCCGAAGTCGACGCGCTGCTATACCTCCCCGGGCACGGGCGCCAAGAATTGCTCCGCGCGCTCCGGATTCCCGCCCTCAGTCCGGGTTGGCAGGCCTCGTTCCGAGCTCTGCTCGATCAGGAACCCGGAAGCGGCAACGCCGGCCTCGCGGCAACCAGCCCTCCGCCCGCTTGGCCCGGCTTTCGGCCGCTGACCGTCACGGCGATCAGCCACGAGAGCGACTCGGTGATCTCGATACGTCTCGAGGACCCCACGGGCGCTCCACTACCGGCCGCCCGCCCGGGTCAGTACCTCACGCTGCGAGTCCGCCCCTATGAACGGCAGCGGTCGCTGTTGCGCAACTACTCCCTCTCCGGACCGCCGGGGGCGGACTACTACCGGATCAGTGTCAAGCGCGAACCCCGTGGCGCCGCGAGCGGCTACCTGTACACTCGTCTCTCCGTCGACGACCAGCTCGACATCGCAGCACCGCGTGGCACGTTCATCCTCGACCGGACGGACGCGCCGGTGCTGCTGGTCAGCGCCGGGATTGGTGCCACCCCCGTTCTCGCCATGCTCCAGGCACTGGTGCAGGAAGATTCCGATCGAGAGATCTGGTGGCTGCACGGCGCACGCAACGGCGGCGAGCACTCGTTCGCTGCCGAGGTCCAGGCTCTTCTGGCCTCGCTCCCGAACACGCGCAGCTACGTGTACTACAGTCGCCCTGGTCCGAACGACGTCAAGGGCCACGGCTTCGACGGTGCGGGCCGTCTCACCGGGTCGGTTCTCGCCGAGCTCGAACCGCCCCGCGACGCGCAGGCATACCTGTGCGGGCCCGCACCTTTCATGGACGAGATCAGCGCCGGTCTGTCGAGCCTGGGGATCGAGGCCTCACACATACACACCGAGCCGTTCGGGTCTGCGCCGAGTCAGACGCCGGGCATCGCGGCGACACCTACGCGGGCGCCCCACCCACCGGTCGGCCAAGCCGGAAAGGGCCCGACGATCGAGTTCGCCCGCAGCGACCTCGCGATCCCATGGAGCGACGACTACGCCAGCCTGCTCGAACTCGCCGAGGCGTGCGACGTACCAGTCCGCTGGTCGTGCCGCACCGGCGTCTGCCAAACCTGTGAGACCACGCTCATCGCTGGCAGTGTCGGTTACAGCCCTGACCCGGTGGAGCCACCTCCCGACGGAAGCGTACTCGTCTGCTGCTCACAGCCCCGCGGCGACATCGTGCTCGACCTGTGACCGCATCCGGGGCACATCGCGCCGCAATCGTTGGCAGCTCGCTCATCATGCGCGTCGCGTGGTCGGGCGGGCGAGATAGAGGACGCGGTGGGTGGAGTCCTGTGTTGAGTCGGCGCCCTTTCGCGACCGTAGAGGTCTTGCACATCGACGGCGGCCAAAGTGCAGGACACTGACGGTGGGGCTATCGTCTTCAAGCGACACCCCATCGTGCTCCTCAGAGCGGGGAGGTCGTGACGTAAGCGGGGCGAACGCGCAGCGCGACCGGGCAGCGACCGGGCATCGGACCAGGGGTACACACAGGCGCGCTGCGTGGCGTAAGGCGAGACTATGGAGTCCGTTCCAACAACGGAGGTCATCATGAGCATCATCGACGAGGAGATGGTCTTGGCTCACTTCATCGTTTCAGGTGATGTCGAGCGTTTCCCGCCGCTTTTACACCGAAGTACTGGGCGGCAAGACGGTCATCTCCGGCGAGGCGAATGACGAGGTGACGTACGTCGCGCTAGCCAACAGCTGGATCATCATCAACGTCGGAGGAGGTCCGACGGACGACAAGCCGACCGTTACGCTCGAGAGGCCGCGTAACCCAGATCGGGTGAGCAGTTTCCTCAACATCCGGGTTGCGGACATCCAAGCCGTGTACGCCGAGTGGAGCGCGCGGGGCGCCCAATTCCTGACGCCGCCCAAGCAGCACGAGACCGAGATGCGCTGTTACATTCGGGATCCCGACGGCTACCTGATCGAGGTGGGTCAAACGACGCTGCCTAGAGGTTGGCGTCCACCGTCTTGATCACCCGTGTGGCTGCGCTGGCTGGGGGTGGCCCTCGCGCAGAGCGCTGCTTGCGCTGGTCTGCCTTTAGCTCTGGCGTCAGCAGGAAGGACCCTGCCGATCTGACAGCGACAATCAACGATGGACAGCAGATGCGAAAGCACGCCCCTGGAGGGTACCAATACATCGACCTCGGCCTCGACGTGCAGGCAGTCGCATCCTCTCCGCGGCAGTCACAACGCACGCCACGCCGACCAGCTGGCTGAAGGGCTCACTAGTGTAGAGAAGATCTGGGTGCGGCGCGTGCTGTACCTGCGGGCCAAGACGAATTGTCACCAGCAGCACTCAAGAAGCACTCCTTGACGCCTTCAATGCAGGACAAGCCCGAAGCTTCCTTGGCAAGATGACCGCTTGCTTATCAGGGTGTTTCGGACGGCTTCGTGACCTGCCCTAGGTTATCGCTGGACGAGCATGCCCGCGGTTGACCGTGAGGCCCCCTGTAGGCTGCGCGATGGGGCACGCCACAAGCACGGCTAGCGGTTTTCAAGATCGCTAGCAGCATGTCCCGACGCCTGGGCTGTGACCTGCGCCATTGGCTCGCCGCCAGGCGGTCCGTCTCAAGATCATCCCGCGTATGTCCCGCGAGGCCCCGAGCGATACAAGGAAGAAGCTCGGCAGACTGAGCCCGGCGTTGCCGGGACCCGCGTTGCTGCTCCTCGTCGCGTTCGGCTGCAATGTCATGATCACCCGGTTTGGTCAAGGCGCCCAGCGCGGAGCTATGACGATGGAGACGCCTATGAAGGTTAGGAAGAAGACTCGCTCGCTGGTGGTGATGGTCCAGGCTGGACCGCGCGTCACGGTCGCCGCTGGTCAGCGCAGGACCAGAAGGTCAAGCCATGAGGTCCTGGTCTCCGTGCGAGCTGTGTGCTCGGCGTGCTGCACGGCGCGGCGGAGCTGTTCCTTGCCCCGCAGGAACTCCTCCTCGGTGAGGCCGCGCATGTTGGTGTCGGCACGGCGGAAGTTGTCCGCCTGGTCGAGGAACTCGGCAAGGCTGGTCAGTGTCTCGGGGACCTGCTCAAGCGCGTCGCGGCGGAATCCTGCGGTGGCGAACGCCTGGCATGCCTGCTCGACGGAGGAATACGTATTGACCGTCCGGGCGGTATCGGGAAAGAACTCCCAGGGAAAGGTGTGCGTCGGGTCGGCCCTGCCCGGAAATCCCTGGCGGATCAGCACGGGGGCGCCAGGGCGCAGGACGCGGTGGATCTCGCATGCGGCTGCTTCGAGGTCGGGGATGTGGTGGATGACGAGCGACAGCCATGCGCCGTCGGCCGAGTGGTCTGGCAGCGGCAGGGCGCTGGCATGTCCGTCGAGTACCCGGATGCCCGGGCGGCGCGGGATCTGGGCTCGCATTGCCGCCGACGGCTCGACCGCGAGGATAGCGAGGTCGAACCAGTCGCTGAACGCGGCGGCGAACGCGCCGGTCCCCGCCCCGATGTCCACCACGGTCATGCGCGGCGACGGCCTGAGATGCCGCCGGACTGCCTCGCGCCACGCCCCGAGCCCGTCTCGCGGGACCTCGCGGACCGCCTTATACGCCGCCGCGGTCTGATCGTCGTAGCTGATCCTGGCCATCCTATGCCTCCGTACTGTCCCCGCCGTCTACATAGCCGGCATCATCGCTGCTCTTGACCTCGTAACGATGCTCGGTCTCTTCATGGGTTTCAGGCCCGAATTGTCGCCGCCTGCTAGGAACCCCAAGCCTGTACCACCGCGTGAGCAGGGTGATCGTGGTGAGCTTCCGAGCGGCTCCAGCGCCGCGGGGTCGTCCACTTCCACGCGGTCATCCGCCTCGACGGTCCCGCCGGACCGGCCATGACCCCGCCCGTCTGGGCCACCCTCGGCCTGCTCACCGCGACGATCGGCCAGGCCGTCCGCGCCGTCAGCGTCGTCACGCCCGCCGCTCCGGGAGTCACCGCTCGGACCCTGGCCTGGGGCCGCGAACACGACACCTGTCCGATCACGGCTGCCGGGGAACTGACCGACGCCAAGGTCGCCGCCTACGCCGCCAAGTACGCCACCAAGGCCGCCGAATGCACCGGCACCCTCGACCGCCGCATCACCGCCGCCGACCAGGTCTGGTGCAGAGCGGGGGAGGCGCGTTACCCGGCGAACGACACCCGGCTCCAGGTGGACCCCCTGTCCCTGGTGATCCACAGGGCGCCGTCGGTGGCCAGCGCTACGCCCTGCTGGCCGGTTTCGAACCCGACGAGCGAGAACCCGCCCGGCGGCCCCGCCAGGGCGACCGTCCAGGCTCCCCCGGAAGAGACCAGGACGTTGCCGTTCCACGAGAAGCGCTTGCCGGTGATCGCCGTCACGCCGTTCGACCAGACCGGCGGTGCCTTGATGGCCGTCCAGCTCGCGCCTTCGTCGGTGGAGGCGTACGCCAGGTCGTACTCGGCCGACTGGCCCTGGACGTCGCAGACGAG
>JASHYW010000108.1 GCA_030042885.1 Streptosporangiaceae bacterium
TGTATTCCTTTTCCTTGATCGACAATGTCTGGCCGCGGACGATCCGGGCGATGGCGGCCCAGGAGAAGAAGGCGATCACCGCGATGATCACCTGCAGGCTCGGGCCGAGTATCACCGCGAGCGCGAGCGCGAGCACCACGTAAGGGAAAGCGAGCACGGCGTCGGTGAACCGGGCCAGCACGTTATCGACGACCCCGCCGAAGTAGCCGGCGATCAGGCCGACGGCCACCCCCGCCACCGTGCCGATCGCGGTGGTGACGAAGCCGACGAACAGCGAGATGCGCGCGCCGTACAAGATCCGGATGAACAGGTCGCGTCCGGTGCCGTCGGTTCCCAGCCAGAACCCGGCCGCGCCGGGAGGCACCGGGTTTCCGGCCACCGTCTCGCCGGTGTTCGGGTACGCGATGTCGGGCGGGTGGTGGGTGATCGCGACGAATGCGGGCGCGGCGATGGCCAGCACGACCATGATCACGATGAAGATCAGCGCGCCCATCGCCACCTTGTCATGCCGCAGCCGCCGCCAGGTCAGCTGCCACTGGCTCCGCCCCTCGACGTTCGCGACGTCCAGCGCCGCCTCAGCGGCGACGGCCTCCCGCCCCTCGACCTCAAGCCCGCCTATGCTCATAACAATTCGCTCCTGCCTGCGGTGGCGAGGCTCTCGCCCGCCTCGACGGGGAAGTGACAGGCGGTCAGGTGGGCGGCGGCGTCGCCCGCCTTCACCTCAAGCTCGGGTTCGGTCTCGGCGCACAGCTGCTGCGCCTTCGGGCAGCGCGGGTGGAACCGGCAGCCGGAAGGCGGGTCAATCGGGGACGGCACGTCCCCGGCCAGGATGATCCGCTGCCGGCCGGCCACCGCGTCCGGGTCGGCCGCCGGCGCGGCGGACAGCAAGGCGGCGGTGTACGGGTGCCGTGGCGTGCGGTAGAGGGGCTCCTTCGGTCCCAGCTCGCCGATGCGGCCCAGGTACATGACCGCCACCGAGTCGCTGACATGCCGGACGACCTCGAGGTTGTGCGCGATGAACAGGTAGGTCAGCCCGTAGTCGCGCTGCAGGTCGGCGAGCAGGTTCAGCACCTGCGCCTGGATCGACACGTCGAGCGCGGACACCGGCTCGTCGCAGATGATCAGCTGCGGGCGCAGCGCGAGCGCGCGGGCGACCCCGATGCGCTGCCGCTGCCCGCCGGAGAACTCGGCCGGGAACCGGTTATAGTGCTCCGGGTTGAGCCCGACGCGCTCCATCAGCTCCTGCACGGCTCGCTTGCGTGTGGACCCGGTCGCGATGTTGTGGATGGCGAACGGGTCGCCGATGATCGAGCCGACCCTGCGCCGCGGGTTCAGCGAGCTGTACGGGTCCTGGAAGATCATCTGGATCTCCCGCCGTACCGAGCGCATGGAGCGGCGGGACAGGTTCGTGATGTCGCGGCCGTCGAACGTCACCCGGCCCGAGGTCACGGGGATCAGGCCCGCGATGCACCGGGCGAGCGTGGACTTGCCGCTGCCGGTCTCGCCGACCAGGCCGAGGGTCGTGCCGCGCGGGATGGACAGGGATACGTCGTCAACCGCCTGGACCTGGCCGACCGTTCGCCGGACCAGACCGCCCGCGCGGACCGGGAAGTACTTCACCAGGTTCTCCACGCGGACCAGGACGTCGTGGCCCGCGTCCTCCCCCGCGAGTGATGGCGAGGCGCTCACCCGGTCACGCTCCCCTCGGATCCCAGCGACCCTGGCGTCCCGGCGATCTCGGCTTCGAAGACCTCGGCGGCCGCCTCGCCGCGGCCTTCACGCACCGTCTCGGCCCGCAGCTCTTCGGCTTGCTCGCCCAGGCCGGCCGCCCGGACCGGGAGCCAGCACGCCGAGCTGTGGTCGCCGTCCTGGCCGACCGGCCGCAGCCCGGGTTCCTCGGTCAGGCACCGGTCAAGCACGTAGCCGCACCGCGGGTGGAACTTGCAGCCTGGCGGCAGGTTGATCAGGCTCGGCGGCTGGCCGGGGATCGGCCGCAGCCGGTCGCCAGCGGCGGAACTGCTCGGGATCGACTCCAGCAATCCCTTGGTGTACGGGTGATGCGCCTTGTAGAAGATGTCCCTCTTGTTCGCCTTCTCCGCGGCCCTTCCGGCGTACATGACCATGACGTCGTCCGCGATGTCCGCCACCACGCCGAGATCATGGGTGATCATGATCAGCGCGGTCCCTGACTCGTGCTGCAGGCGCAGCAGCAGGTCGAGGATCTGGGCTTGTACGGTGGCGTCGAGCGCCGTGGTCGGCTCGTCCGCGATGATCATCTGAGGCGACAGGGCCAGCGCCATCGCGATCATCGCCCGCTGCCGCATGCCGCCGGAAAACTGATGCGGGTAGTCGTTGACGCGCTGCTCCGGGCGCGGAATCCCGACCCTGCGAAGCAGATCCACGGCCTGCTCGGAGGCATCTCTTTTAGAGACGGACTTGTCATGGGCCCGGATCACCTCGGCGATCTGCCACCCGACCCTGTACAGCGGATGCAAGCTGGTCAGCGGGTCCTGGAAGATCACCGAGATGCGGGCGCCGCGGAAGTTCCGCATGTC
>JASHYW010000109.1 GCA_030042885.1 Streptosporangiaceae bacterium
GCTGTTGGCGATCGAGTACGCGCTGGCTCACCAGCAGCACCTGCGCGGGCTGGTCATCTCCAGCATGATGTCCAGCGTCCCGGCGTACAACGACTACGCCGAGCAGGTGCTGATGCCCGCGATGGACCAGGCGGTGCTGGCCGAGATCAAGGCGTTCGAGGCCAGGGGCGAGACCGACAATCCAAAGTACATGGAACTCCTGAACGAGCAGCACTATGTCCACCACGTGCTGCGCATGCCGGTCGCGGACTGGCCGGACCCGGTGCAGCGCGCGTTCGCGCATACCAACCCGGCCATCTACGTGTTCATGCAGGGGCCCAGCGAACTGGGCATCAGCCCCGACGCCAGCCTGGCCCACTGGGACAGGACCAGTGAGCTGGCCACGATCGACGTGCCGACCCTGGTCATCGGCGCCCGGCACGACACCATGGACCCGGCGTACATGGAGATGATGGCCGGCCGGCTGCCCAGCGGGCAGTACCTGCTCTGCCCGGACGGCAGCCACATGGCCATGTACGACGACCAGCAGGTGTACTTCGCGGGCCTCATCGACTTCCTGCACGGCCTGGCCGGGCAGGCCGCTCGCTGACGAAGGATCCGGGGCCCTGACGCCGCCTCCGTCGGCATCCCCGGTCCTGGGCGCGGTCCCGCGACGGCCTCTCGGCAGGGCCGTTGACGCAACCAGTTGATTGCTATAAAATGACAACCGTTCGATTGCTACTTGCCGGAGGCGTCATGGGTTTCCCTGATCGCATCGAGCGGACCGTGGAGCTGGCTCACCCGCCGGAGCGGGTGTGGGCGGCGCTGACCACGGCCGAGGGTCTGGCCGCCTGGTTTGGCGACGAGGCCGCCATCGACCTGCGCCCGGGCGGGCCGGCCCGGATGAGCTGGACCGGCGGGCCCACGGTCGACATGCGGGTGGAACGGGTGGAGGAGCCGGCCGTGTTCGGGTTCACCTGGCCCGTCTACGGGCTGCCCGAGGACGATCCGCGCCGGACCTACGTCGAGTTCACCCTCGAGCCGGCCGGCGCGGGCACCCGGCTGACGGTGGTCGAGTCCGGGTTCGCCCAGCTGACCGAGGACGCTTACCGCAAGGCGTACGACGGCAACACCCAGGGCTGGGCGAGCGAGCTGGCCGAACTGGCCGGCTACCTCGATGCCGCCTGACATCGCCGCGCTCGCCGGACCTGACATCGAGGCGGTCGCCGAGCAGGTGTTCACCGCCCTGGCCGACCCGACCCGGCGGGCCATCTTGGCCGCGCTGGCCTCGGGGGGCCCGGCCACGGCCACCGACCTGGCCGGCCGGCTGCCGATCACCCGGCAGGCGATCGCCAAGCACCTGGCGCTGCTGGCCCAGGCCGGCCTGGTCAGGCCAGAACCGGGCGAGCGGCGCCGGGTCCGCTACCGGCTGCGGTCCGCGCCGATGCAGGTGGCCCAGCAGTTCCTGGCCGCGCTGGCCCGCGACTGGGACACCCCGCTCGGCGCGCTGAAGGACCACCTCGACCGGTCTGCTCGCGGGCAGGGCCATAACCCCGCTCCACGAAACCTGAGGACATGATGGCTGAGGCTCATCGGCGGAGCGGGCCAGGGCAAGCTGACGACCCACAAGAAGGAGACAACCAATGACTAGTCACAAGACCGGGACACCTGAAGAGTGGCTTGCCGCCCGGCTGGAGTTGCTCGAGGCCGAGAAGGAACTGACCCGGCGCAGCGACGAACTGGCGCGGCGGCGCCAAGAGCTGCCCTGGGTCCGGATCGGCAAGCAGTACCGGTTCGAGACCGACGACGGCCCGGCGTCTCTGGCCGATCTGTTCGGTGGACGCTCGCAGCTGCTCATCTATCACTTCATGTTCGGGCCGGACTACACCGCGGGGTGCCCGTCGTGCTCGGCGATCGCCGACGGCTTCAACGGCTCCGTCGTCCACCTCGCGAACCACGACGTCACGCTGTGTGCAGTGTCGCGGGCTCCGCTGGAGAAAATACAGGCGTACCAGCAGCGGATGGGCTGGAGCTTCCCCTGGGCGTCGTCGTTCGGCAGCGACTTCAACTTCGACTTCGGGGTGGCGCACACCAAGGAGGAGTGGGAAGCGGGAGCCGTTGCGTACAACTTCGGTGAGCAGGACCTGCGGCCGCCGGCCGGCGAAGAGGATTCCCGGAATGCCTTCAGCCAGTCGATCGTCGGCACGGACTGGGAGACCTACCGGCGTGAAGGGCCCGGCATGAGCGCTTTCGCCCTGCAGGACGGCGTCGTCTACCACACCTACTCGGCGTACGCGCGCGGGCTGGACGGCCTGTGGGGCATGTATCAGTGGCTCGACCGCACGCCACGCGGTCGCAACGAGACCGGCATGTGGTGGCGCCGCCACGACGAGTACGGCAGCGAGTGAGAACATGGCGACCCGTCAGGGCGCGGCACCATGCCGGATAGAGCGCGTCATGGTCACGCATTTCCATGCAGTGCCTGGCATATATGCGCTGCTGTGGAACAGCTCCCAGGCGCTCGCGCTGTTCAACGCACTGAAGAACGGCCAGACCGTCCCGTCGGGCCTGCTCAGCGGGACAACGGTCGGCTGAGGGACCGGCACGCGAAGCTGAGACGGAGGCCCTGCCTTCGGGTGACCTTCGCCACTGCCGGGCCGGGTAACCAGGTCGCAGCCTTTGGTTAGGTCCGTCTGACGGCGACCGAGGTGGACGCGATGAGACTCCGCGAAAGCCAGGAACCGCGCGTGCTGGGCCGGATGCGCGTTGCGCGGAGAAGAAGGTGCGGTCATGGGCATGGAGAGGGTGGCCGAGCGGGCGGCCCGTCCGGCGAGGGTCTCTGAGCCGTTCATCGATCTGGCGGGAGTCCAGAAGACGTATCGGATGGGCCGGCTGGACTATCCGGCGCTGCGCGGGATTGACCTGGAGATCGGGGCCGGCGAGCTGGTCGCGATCGTGGGCCCGTCGGGCAGCGGCAAGACGACGATCCTGAACCTGGTCGCCGGGATCGACCGGCCGACCGCGGGGACGGTGTCGGTCGGTGGCCGGCGGATCGACCTGATGAGTGAGGAGGAGCTGGCGGTCTGGCGGGGCGGGCACGTCGGCGTGGTGTTCCAGTTCTTCCAGCTGCTGCCGACGCTGTCGGCGCT
>JASHYW010000110.1 GCA_030042885.1 Streptosporangiaceae bacterium
ACCGGAGGATAATTCGCGTTGCTACGCGTGGCAAACCGACGATCCGGGGTTGAGCTACTCTGGGCCGGTGCCTGGATTCGAGCCGCTCCCCGGGCAGGTCAACCTGCCCGCGCTTGAGCACGAGATACTCGCCCGCTAGCAGGACGCGGGGATCTTCGAGCGGTCGCTGAAGCAGACGGCGGCCGGGCCGGCCTGGATCTTCTACGAGGGACCGCCGACCGCCAACGGGCGGCCCGGCGTGCACCACGTGGAGGCGCGGACCTTCAAGGACCTGTTCCCCAGGTTCAGGACCATGCAGGGGTTCCATGTCCCGCGCAAGGGCGGCTGGGACTGCCACGGGCTGCCGGTCGAGGTGGCGGTGGAGAAGGAACTCGGCCTGACCGGCAAGCGGGACATCGAGGCGTACGGGGTGGCCGAGTTCAATGCGCGCTGCCGCGAGTCTGTGCTCAAGTACGTGGACGCGTGGCAGGAGATGTCGCGGCGGATGGGCTACTGGGCCGACACCCAGCATGCCTACCGGACCATGGACGCCGACTACGTCGAGTCGGTGTGGTGGTCGCTCAAGGTCGTCTACGACGCCGGGCTGCTGGTGCGCGACGTCCGGATCAGCCCATACTGCCCGCGCTGCGGCACGCCGCTGTCCGAGCACGAGATGGGCCAGGACGACGTCTACCGGACCGTCTCCGACCCGGCCATCACGGTCAGGTTCCGGCTGCTCTCGCTGCCCAACGGGGCACCGCCCGAACTCGAGGGCGCCGACCTGCTCGTCTGGACCACCACGCCGTGGACGCTGGTGTCCAACACCGCGGTGGCGGTCCACCCGGAGGCGACGTACGTGGTGGCACTCAACGAGCGGACCGGAGAGCGAGTCGTGGTGGCCGAGGACCTGTTCTCCCGGGTGCTCGGTGACGGGTGGCAGGTCACCGCCCGGTTCCGCGGCCAAGCCTTGGTGGGCGCGAGTTACCGACGTCCGTTCGGGATCATCGAGATTCCTGAAGCACATGTGGTGATTCCAGGGTCATTCGTGACTACAGAGGATGGAACCGGGCTGGTCCACCTGGCGCCCGCCTTCGGGGCCGACGACCTGGACGCCTCGCGCGCGCACGGGCTGCCGGTGGTCAACCCGATCCGGCCCGACGGGCACTTCGAGGACGACGTGCCGCTGGTGGGCGGGCTGTTCTTCAAGGACGCCGACCAGCGGCTGATCGAGGACCTGCGAGAGCGCGGGCTGCTGTTCCGGTCGGAGCGGCACGAGCACAGCTATCCGCACTGCTGGCGGTGCCATACCCCGCTGCTGTACTACGCGCTGCCCTCGTGGTTTATCAGGACCACTGCGATCAAGGACCGGCTGCTCGAACAGAACGAGCGCACCAACTGGTACCCGGCAACGGTCAAGTACGGACGTTACGGCGAATGGCTGCGGAGCAACGTGGACTGGGCGCTGTCCCGAACCAGGTACTGGGGCACGCCGCTGCCGCTGTGGGAGTGCGGCGAGTCGCACGTAACCGCGGTCGGCTCGCTGGCCGAACTGTCCGCGCTGGCCGGGCAGGACCTGACCGACCTCGACCCACACCGGCCTTACGTGGACGCGATCACGTTCTCCTGCCCTGTGTGCGGGGAGCGCGCGCGGCGGGTGCCCGAGGTGATCGACGTCTGGTACGACTCGGGGGCAATGCCGTTCGCCCAGCACGGCGCACCGCTGCGGAACGTGGCCGAGTTCGAGGCGGCGTACCCGGCGCAGTTCATCTGCGAGGCGCTGGACCAGACCCGGGGCTGGTTCTACTCGCTGATGGCCGTGGGGACGCTGGTATTCGGGCGTTCGGCGTACGAGAACGTGGTGTGCCTCGGGCTGCTCGTGGACGAGGCGGGCCGCAAGATGAGCAAGCACCTCGGCAACGTGCTGGAGCCGATCCCGCTCATGGAGGCGCACGGCGCGGACGCGCTGCGCTGGTTCTTCGCGGCCTCCGGCTCCCCGTGGACCGACCGCCGGGTGGGACACGACGTGCTCAACGAGATCGTCAGGAAGGTGCTCCTCACCTACTGGAACACCGCCTCGTTCCTGGTCTTGTACGCGAACGCGGGAGGCTGGGCGGCGGCCGAGAGCATGGGTGCCGCGCCGGCGGTTGCGGAGCGGCCGCTGCTGGACCGGTGGGTGCTCGCCGAACTGCACGCGGTGGTGCGGGACGTCACTTCTTCGCTCGAGGCATTCGATACCGCCGCCTCGGGGCGGCGACTTGCGGCCTTCATCGACGATCTGTCCAACTGGTACGTGCGCAGGTCACGGCGGCGGTTCTGGGACGGGCCCGCGTCTGCGGAGGGCGCCTCGGCGTTCGCCACCCTGTATGAGTGCCTGACTGTGCTGACGCTGCTGATGGCGCCGTTCACGCCGTTCGTCACCGACTACGTCTGGAACGTGCTGCGGCGGCCCGGCGCGGCCGACTCGGTGCACCTGGCCTCGTGGCCTGCGGCTGATTCTTCGCTCATCGACCCGGAGCTGTCAGCGCAGATGGCGCTGACACGGCGGCTGGTGGACTTGGGGCGTTCGGCTCGTTCGGCTGCTTCGGTTCGCACCCGGCAGCCGCTTGGCCGGGCCCTGATCGGGGCGGCGGGTTTTTCCGAACTGCCGACCGAGCTTCGGGCGCAGATCGCGGCGGAGCTGAACGTGGCGGCGCTGGAGGTCCTGGGCGGCGCCGGGGAACTGGTGGACTACACGGTGAAGCCGAATTTCCGGGCCCTCGGCCGCCGGTTCGGGGCGCGGACCCAGGCCGTTGCGGCCGCGGTGATGGCGGC
>JASHYW010000111.1 GCA_030042885.1 Streptosporangiaceae bacterium
ACGATCCGCCGCCCGTCCGTGGACGGGTTCCTGGCGTACATGCCGTCGTGGTCGGTGTGCCGGGCCAGGCCGGTACCATCCAGCGCGCAGGAATAGATGTTGCCCGTACCCTCATGATCGGACAGGAAGAACAGCCGCCCCTCCACCAGCATCGGGCTGGCCAGCTGACCCCCCAGACCCGACACCACCCGGGTGAAAAGGGGATCCTCGGCGCTGGAAACCCACAGCTTGCCCGCGGAGCCGCCGCGGTACCGCTTCCAGTACGCGGGGTCCGCGCTCATCCGGCCGGTGAGCAACGCGGTCCCGGCGTCGGCGAGGGCCAGGTCGCTGACCGGGCCGAACGGCAGCCGCCGGGGCGGCGCGCCCGCTACCGGAATCGCGTACGCCCAGCTGAACTGGGTCCCGGGCTGGCCGGCCGCGGTGACGGCGAGCACCTCTCCGGCGGCAGTCCAGCCGGTGACCCGGGTCCTGGGGTCGCCCCAGTAGGTGAGCCGGGTCGCGGCGCTGCCCTCGGGGTCGGCCAGGTAGATCTCGGGGTCGCCGTCCCGCCAGCTGGTCCAGGCCACTGATGTCCCGTCGGGCGAGAATCGCGGATGGCTGACCTGGGCGCTGTCGGCGGAAAGCCGCCATGCGCGGCCACCGTCGGCCGGAGCAAGCCAGATGTCATCTTCCGCGACGAACGTCACGAGCTCACCGTGAACATGCGGATACCGAAGATAACCAGGTGAAGTCACGCAGTTCATCCTACGGGGCGGGAGTCAGACGCCGTTCGCTAGAGCCAGCCGCGCTCCGAAGCGATGCGCAGCGCCTCGGCCCGGTAGCGGGCACCGGTCTTCTGGATGCACGCGGACAGGTAGTTCCGCACCGTCCCTTCGGACAGATAGAGCTGCCGGGCTATCTCCGCGATCGTCCCGCCGTCCGCGGACGCCTCCAGGACGTCCCGCTCGCGCGGGGTGAGCGGGTTGAGGCCGTCGGCCAGGGCGGCGGCGGCCAGGTCCGGGTCGATGACGCGCTCGCCGGCCAGCACCCGGCGGATGGTCTGGGTGAGCTTGTCGGCCGGGGAGTGGCGTCATCGGGGTCCACCGGAACCGTCGCGGTCAGGCCGAAGCCGTGGCCGGCCGACCCGGCTCATCGATCTGGTCCAGCCGGAACGAGAGCCGCTTGGCGCCGGCCCCGGGCCTTGATCTCGGCGGGCATGCCGTCGGCGAGCAACCGGCCCCGGTTGATCAGCAGGATCCTGTCGGCGGCCTGGTCAGCCTCCTCCAGGTAGTGCGTGGCGAACAGCAGCGTGCGCCCCTCCGCGACCTCGGCCTTCATGCTGGCCCAGAACAGCTGGCGGGTCTCCACATCCATCGCGGTGGTCGGCTCGTCGAGCACGATCAGCTCGCACCGGCGGACAATCGCCAGCGCGAAACGCACCCGCTGGGTCGGGCCGCCGAACAGCCGGTCCACCCGCTGATCCGCGAAGCTGTCGATCCCCGCCCGCTTGAGCGTGACATCCACTGGTTCGGGCCCCGGGTGCAGGCCGGTCACCAGCGTGACGAGCTCGGACATGTGTCATCCCGGTGCCGTGGCACGCTCGCTACCTGTGGGTTTGCGTATTTTGTCCGGTTTGGCGGGTCCTGGTTTCATGGTCGGTGGGCCGACGTACCAGCTCTAGCCATCCAGTTAGCCCCGCCCGTCACTCCTGCCGCCATCCAGTCGATCGTCAACGCGCTTGCGCAGGGCCGGCAACTGCGGGGCCACCCGCTCCGCGGCCACCTGCCCGCGGAGACCCCAGAAGCCGAGCGGCAACAGGACCGGCGCCTTGATGGCGGTCAGCATGGGTAGCGACAAGATGGCATGGAGCGGCAGGACTAAATCTCTCGGCCAGGCGAAGACCGGGCCTCGGGCACGAAGGGTCACCGGCGAGCCGATCGACAGGTGATGCCCGCCGGCCACCCGCACGATGATCGTCCGGCCCTCAGCGTCGTGCTCCGGCCTGACGTGAACGACGGCGTCGTGACCGTGGTAGCCGTACGCGGTCACCCGGGCCGTGATACCACCGTCGTTAGGCTCCAGGTCGATCTGCTCGGGCCGGATCAGGACGGTCACCTGGTCGCCGCCACCCGTGGCAGCGGCAGGGTCGAGCGGGAGCTCGCCGAGGAGGGTCTTCACCACGTGGCCGTTCAGCACGCCCTCGAGCAGGTTGGCGTCCCCGCTGAAACTGGCCAGGGCGGCGTCGGCCGGCCGGCTGTAGAGGTCCTCGGGGGCGGCGCACTGCGCGATCTTCCCGTCGCGCAGCGCCGCGACCTGGTCGGCCATGGACAGGGCCTCGTCCTGGTCGTGGGTGACCAGCACGGCCGTGGTGCCGGCCCGGCGGAAGATCTCGTGGACATCGGCGCGGATGCTGGCCCGCAGGTGGGCGTCCAGCGAGGCGAACGGCTCGTCCAGCAGCACCACCGCAGGCTCGATGGCCAGCGCCCTAGCCAGTGCGACCCTCTGCTGCTGCCCCCCGGAAAGCTGATGCGGGTACCGGCGACCGAGCCCGCCCAGGCCGACCGCCTCCAGCATGCTGGTCACCTTGCCGCCACGGCGTTCCCGGGCGGGAAGCCCGAACCCGACGTTAGCCTCAACGGTCAGGTGCGGGAACAGGCTGCCCTCCTGCGGAACGTAGCCGATGCGGCGCCGCTCCGGCGCGACGTGGACCCCGGGGCCGTCGACCCGGGCATGGCCTATGCTGATCGTGCCTGCGTCGGCGCGCTCGAAGCCGGCCAGCAGCCGCAGCAGGGTCGTCTTCCCGCTACCGGACGGGCCGAGGATGGCCGTCAGGGACCCGGCTGGCACCTCAAGGTCCACGCCGGTCAGGACCGGATGGACCCCGAAGGCCTTGTGCAGGCCGGTCACCGCGACTTGCCGCATGCCCTCATCCTTGCGCTTGAGCTGGGCGATTGAAGAACCTGCCCAGGACATAGCTTGGCACGGCCGCGATAATGATCATGACCAAGGCGAACGGCGCGGCCTGGCTGTAGGAGAGATTGGACTCGTACGCCCAGAACTGCGTGGCCAGCGTCTGCGTGCCGGTCGGGATGAGCAGCAGCGTGGCGGTGAGTTCGGTGACCGCGGACAGGAACACCAGGCAGAACGCGGCGGCCAGGCCGGGCCCGGCGAGCCGCAAGGTCACCCGGCACAGCACGGTCAGCCTGCGCTGGCCCAGGGACCTGGCCATCTCGTCGAGGCTGACCGGCGCCCTGGCCAGCGACGCCTTGACCCCGACCAGCGCCAGCGGGAAGAACATGATCGCGTAGCAGACGATGAGCAGCATCGCGGTCCCGTAGCCGAATCCGGCCGCGTAGCGCTCGGTGAAGTAGGACAGGGCGAAGGCGATGACCACGCCCGGCATGCCCAGGACCAGGTAGGTGCTGCGCTCGAGGAAATAACGCATCCGCCCGCTGTGCCGGATGGCCAGCAGGGCCACCGGGAAGGCCATGACCGTGGCCAGGGCGGCGGCGGTCCCGCCGTACAGGGCAGTGTGCC
>JASHYW010000112.1 GCA_030042885.1 Streptosporangiaceae bacterium
GATGACACGGGGCAGGAACGGAAGCACGCGTTTCCGTTCGGCGGAAAAAAGACCCTCCGAGGCCAGCTGGCGGCGCAGCCGTTCCAGCCGGGCGAGCAGCTCGCCCACGCCCACCGCCCGGATCTCGAGGGCGGTCAGGGCGAACGAGCCCCGGTTGGCATTGAAGTCCGGCCGGGCCCAGACCACCACCCTGGCCCCTTCGCCGGGCGGCGGCTGGGCGGCGTCGAACACCTGCCGGGTGCAGATGACCCGCACCGACACGGCCGCTACCGGGTCGCGCAGGGTCACGAACACCGCGCTGCCGCGGACGGCGCACTCGGCGATCTGGCCCTCGACCCAGACCCGGCCGAGCCGGCCGATCCACCCGCCGACCAGCGCCAGGACGGTGCGGACGGGAACGGGGGATTCGGCCGAGGACTCGAGCGCCACTAACCGCCGGCCTCCAGCTTGGCGATCCGGCGCTCGAACATGGCGATGACGTCGGCGCGCGCGGCGTGCGCCCTCTCGTACTCGGCCATCTGGTTGACCTGCGCGGCGTCGAGGTTCCGCAGCCGGGCCCGCAGTGAGGCGACGGACAGCTCGTCGTAGTTCGGCAGCGGGGCGCCCGCCTCCTCGGCGGCCGGTCCATCGGCGGCCACCGGAACCTCAGCAGTCACCGGGACGTCAGCGGCCGGGGTCGTGCCGCCCGCACCGGCTCCGGCTTGGCCGAGCAGCCGGACGTTGCCGGTCTTGTCCAAGTCCCTGGCCTCCGGCGCCTTCTCGGCCGGCACCGCCTTCGACGCCTTCGCCGTCTGGGCCGGCACCGCCTTCGCCGTCTCTGCGGCTGGCGCCGTCTCTGCGGCTGGCGCCGCCTTTGGCGTCTCTGCGACCGTCTCCGAACGCTCCGGCCCGCGAGCCTGCGGGACCTGCTGGCCCGGGGGTGTCTTGTTCAAGAGCTTGTCCGTAATGAGCAGCAGCTGCCCGATCCCGGCGAAAACGCCTCGCAGTGCCTGCGCCGGCAGTTCCTTTACGCGTTCACTGACCTGCGGCACGCGCATGTCACACTCTCTCTCCCTTTCGAACGGGACCTTCCGGCGCCCAGGCCGCTTCTCGGCGTTCCCGGGCGTGTCGCTGTCAGCCAGCGCGTGGTCCCTGCCGGGTAATCTTCGCGCCTTCTGCCCCGGTGGGCAACTTGTCCCGGTCCGTGAGAATCCGGCGCGCCGCGGAGGAGGACGGAGGATCCGGCGCGTCGCGGAGGAGGACGGATGAGGAGCAGGCGCCCCGGCGAGGTTCCTCTAGAACCCGGGCCGGGCGCCGGCCCAACCTGTGGTCCGGGCCGGCTACGTTTACGTCCGGTTTATCCGTGTCTGCCGGTGATTCCGGCCGGAAGGGAAGTACTCGCGATGAGCTGCCCAGGCGTTCGCTACGCCAGCTGCGGCCGCGGTGGTTCCGCAGCCACGCTGGCCGTGACCGGAATCGTGGCCCTCGCCGCCTGGTGGGCCTTCGAGAATCTCGTGGCCGTCATCATGACGGTGGCCGTGAGCCTGGTTCTGTCGGTCGCCGTGGTGAGCCTGCTCGCACGGGCCATGAACAGGCGCGAGGCCAGGATGGGGCTAAGACTGGCATCCTGGCGCCAGGCCGGGCTTCCCGGGCCCCGACGCGAGCGCCGGGCGGTCGCTGGGGACTTGCACCTGCACTTCCATGGCCTTCCGGACACGGACGCGGCCGCGGCCGCGGCCATCATCCGCCAGGCCATCAGCGGCCCCATCGGTGACGCTGTTCCGGGCGACACCGTGGCCGCCCAGGCCGTTCCCGTCGATGCCGTCGATGCCGTCGCCGCCGGGGTCGGCCGGCACCTCCCCGCGCTTCCGCCGGCACCTCCCCGCGCTTCCGGCGGGGCCAGTCATGAGCCGGCAGTGGATGCCCGGCATCCTGGACGCCCTGGCCAGCGTGCTAGCGTCGAATTATGGCTAGCTCACACGCGCCGGAACAGCCCGCCCGACGCCGGGTCCTGCTCGCCAAGCCGCGCGGCTACTGCGCCGGCGTGGACCGGGCCGTGCAAGCAGTCGAGATGGCCCTGGACAAGTTCGGGCCGCCGGTCTACGTCCGCAGGCAGATCGTGCACAACACCCACGTGGTCAGCTCGCTGGAAGAGCAGGGCGCGATTTTCGTCACCGAGGTCGACGAGGTGCCGCCCGGCGCGGTCGTGGTGTTCTCCGCGCACGGTATCGCCCCGGAAGTCCGCCGGGACGCCGAGCGGCGGGGACTGCACGCGATCGACGCGACCTGCCCGCTGGTCACCAAGGTGCACAACGAGGCGCGCCGGTTCGCCGCCAGGGATTACGACATCCTGCTCGTCGGCCACGCCGGGCACGAGGAGGTCGTCGGCACCTCGGGCGAGGCCCCGGCCCGGGTCCGCCTGGTCGACGGCACGGACAGCGTGGCGGACGTCCAGGTGCGGGACCCGGCCAGGGTGGTCTGGCTCTCCCAGACGACCCTGTCGGTGGACGAGACCGCCGAGACGGTCAGCGCGCTGCGCGAGCGGTTCCCGGACCTGCTCGACCCGCCCAGCGACGACATCTGCTACGCGACCCAGAACCGTCAGGCCGCGGTGAAGGTCATCGCGGCCCAGGCCGACCTGGTCATCGTGGTGGGGTCGCCGAACTCCTCCAACTCCGTCCGCCTGGTCGAGGTGGCCAGGGATCACGGTGCCTCCGCCGCCTACCTGGTCGATGACGCAGGCGAGGTCGACGAGCGCTGGCTCGACGGGGTGACGACGGTCGGCTTGACCAGCGGCGCCTCAGTGCCGGAGGAATTGGTGACCGCCGTGCTTGGCAAGCTCGCGGACTGCGGGTTCGGCGCCGTGACCGAGGTCGAGGCGGTCCAGGAGGATATGACGTTCGCCCTGCCCCGCGAGCTCAGGCCAGGCCGTCCGGAGCCGCGCCAGGACCGCGCTAGGACCGTCCGGGCCTGAAGGGGCGGTATCCGCGGCCGATGGCGACCACGATGGTGAGCGCCGTGCCGGTGAACAGCCAGGGGGCCAACGTCCCCAGCGTGACCAGGATTCTCTCCGCGGCCAGGAAGCCGCTCGGGGCGGTGATCAGCTCCGCGCACACCGACCCGGCCAGGAACAGCAGCGGCGGGCACACCACCAGGGCCCGCAGGCCGCTGGTCCTGGTGTGGTAGGTGACCGCGCCGCACCCGCAGACGAACGCCGCGCCCGCCAGCGTCCCCCAGCCGGTCCAGGCCGCTATCAGCAGGATCGCGAAGCAGAACCCGAACAGCACCACGATCGCGCCGCGCCCGGTGAGCCGGAGCGTTCCCGCGGGTTCCAGGCGGGGCGGACGCTGGGCGGTCCGGCCCGGCGCCCTGGGGGTCGGGGTTCGGGTCTGCGTCATCGGGCCGCGCGCACCAGCCCGACGCTCGCCGCGGGCGCCGCCTGCTCGATCTCCGCGGGACCGCTGGGGACCAGCTCGGGGGCGGACAGCGCCCGTGCCGTCTCCGCCACCGGCTCCGGCCCGGCCAGCTCCGCGCCGGTGACGCCGAGCTCGTTCAGCCGCCTGGCGCTGACCAGCACCCGGCTTTCCAGCGAGCCGGCCGCCTGGTTGTAGGCAGCCACCGCCGTGGTCAGCGCGCGACCCAGGCGGTCCACGTGCCTGCCGAGACCGGACAGCCGGTCGTACAGCTCACGGCCGAGGTCGAACACGGCCCGGGCGTTGTCCGCCAGCGCCTCCTGCTGCCAGGCGTACTGGGCCGTGCGCAGCATCGTGACCAGCGTCGTCGGGGTGGCGATGTGGACCTTGCGGGCCAGGGCGTGCTCCAGCAGCCCGGGGTCACGTTCCAGCGCCGGGGCCAGGAACGCCTCGCCCGGGATGAACAGGATCACGAACTCCGGCGACGGGGACAGCGCCGCCCAGTAGGCCTTGCCGGCCAGCCGGTCCACGTGGTCCCGCAGGTGCCGCGCGTGCGCGTCCATCCTGACCGCGCGCACCTCCCCGTCGCCGGATTCCGCCGCCTCCAGGTAGGCGGCCAGCGACACCTTGGAGTCCACGACGATGTTCTTGCCGCCCGCCAGCCGCACCACCATGTCCGGCCGCTGTGTGCCGTCCGCGGAACTCACCGCGACCTGCTCGGTGAAGTCGCAGCGCGCGCTCATCCCGGCCAGCTCGACCACCCGGCGTAGCTGCAGCTCGCCCCAGCGGCCCCGGGCCTCCGGCCGCCGCAGCGCGGTGACCAGCGCCTGGGTCTGGATTCGCAGTTCCTCGGAGGTCTGCCGGGCCAGGGCGACCTGAGTGGCCAGCTCGGCCTGCGAGCGGGCCCTGGTCATGTCCGACTCCCGCAGCTGCTCCTCGACCCGGGCCAGGGTCTCCTTCAGCGGGCCGACGAGATGCTCGACCGCCGCGCGGCGGGTCTCGAGCTCGCTGGAGGCGTGCGCGTTCGCCGCCTGCAGCCGTCCCTCCGCCACCTCGAGGAACCGGGCGGTGCTGGCGTCGAGCGCCTCCGCGGACAGCGCCTGGAAGCGGTCGGCCAGCTGGCCGTTCAGGTCCGCGGCGGCGGCCGCCAGCCGCCCCCGGGCGAACAGGTACCCGATCGCTGCCCCGATGACGATCCCGAGCAGCAGGCCGGCAAGCAGCGAGATCGCACTCATATGCAGCGATGATGTCACTCCGCGGGACAAACCTCCCGCCGCCACGCCGGGCCCGGCCGAATGTCCCGCTCCGGCCGGCCGCCGTAGCCGACGCCGCCGCCGAGGCTCCTGGCGTTCTTTTTGATGCCGAACGGTCCGTGGTCCCAGCCCCTCTCACCTGCGTGTGAGAATAGGGCGATGGCACAGGTGTCCACGGCGGAGCTGCTGGCCGGCTACGTCCGCGCGGCCGGGGTGCGGCACATCTTCGGCTATCCCGGCGAGTCCGTCATCGACTTCATGGAGGCGTCCCGCCGGCAAGGCCTGGAGCTGGTGTCGGCGGTGCGCGAGGCCACCGCCGCGTTCATGGCCGAGGCGGCGGCGATGGCGGCCGGCCGGCCCGGGGTCTGCCTGTCGACCCTCGGCCCCGGCTCGACGGCGGTACTGAACGGCGTGGCCTCCGCCACCGTGGACCGGGTGCCGGTGCTGGCTATTTCCGGCCAGATCGAGAGCTCGCGCGAGCAGTTCTTCACCCACCAGGTGGTTGATCACGGCCGCATGTTCGCGCCGGTCACGAAGCTGGCGCTGCGCCTGGACCCGGCCTCGGCCTCCTCGGCGGACACGGTCGCGCGCAAGGCGCTGCGAACCGCGGTCGCCGAGCGTCCCGGCGCCGTCCACCTGACCGTGACCGCCGATGCCTGGCTGGCCCCGGCCGGAGGCGACGACCAGATCGCGGCGCCGCCGCTGGCCGCCGCCGTGGGCACGGTCGACGTCCACGCCGACGGCGACCCGCTGCGGGACCTGCGGGCCGCGCGGCGCCCGGTGATCCTGGCCGGCGCCGCTGCGGTCCGCTGCGCCGCGGGCCCGGAGCTGACCCGGTTCGCCGAGCGAGCCGGGATCCCGGTGGTCGTCTCGCCGATGGCCAAGGGCGTGTTCGCCGAGGACCACCCGTACTTCGCCGGCGTGCTCGACATGGCGGGTCACCGCGTCCTATGGGACCTGCTGTCCGGCGCCGACCTGATCCTGGCCGCCGGCTTCGACACGGTGGAGCTGATCAGCCCGTGGCCGGTCCGCACGCCTGTGCTGCATGCCGACACCACGCCGAACACCGACCAGGTCTACGCCAGCGGCTGCGAGCTGGTCGGCAACGTGGCCACGATCCTGGGCTGGATCGCGGCCCAGTGGTCCGGCGAGCCCCGCTGGGCCGAGGCGGAGGTGGCGGCACACCGGGCCCG
>JASHYW010000113.1 GCA_030042885.1 Streptosporangiaceae bacterium
AGGGAGCGCGGTGAGCTCGGCAGACGAAGACATCACGGATCGCGGCTCCATACCGGCGGGAAAGAATAAATCAGACTGATCCCCGTTACGTAACAGTTTTCCGCCCCGCAGCCTTCCGCCGACGGCCGCGCGGCGCGGGCAGATCTCATGATCGCGGAGGATCTGGTACGGCAGCGAGTACAAAATCCTTCGCCATAACTGGATGTGGGACGGGTGGGGATGATGGGGCGCGACGCCGGGTGTGCTAGGGCGGCTGGCGGGGCGCGAGGGACGGAGCAAGAGCGTACGCGGCCGGGGCGGTTAGCGGCGAGGGAGCCACTGCGGGCCGAGAGCGCGCGGCAGTCTGGTTGGATGACGCCATGAGTGCTTCGCTGTCGTTCCAGCCCGCCCTGTCCCAGCCGCACCTGCTGGCCGCCCCGGTCGCGGAGGCGCTCCGCGCCTGGCCCGGCGCCGTCCAAGGGGGTCAAGGGGACGAGGTACAGGTGGCCGAGATCGACCCGGCGCTGGCGGACACCGCCGCGTTCTGCGAGCGCTACGGCGTCTCGCCGGCCGAGTCGGCGAACTGCGTGGTCATCGCGGCCCGGCGCGGCGGGATCACCACGTTTGCGGCCTGCGTCGTGACCGCCCTCACGCGGGCGGACGTGAACGGCCTGGTCCGCAGGCACCTGGACGCGAGGAAGGCATCTTTCGCTCCGGTGGCGGAGGTAACGGCCGCGACCGCCATGGAGTACGGCGGGATCACGCCGGTCGGCCTGCCCGCGGACTGGCCGGTGCTGGTCGACGAGGCCGTGGCGAAGACCAGCTCGGTGGTCATCGGCTCCGGAATCCGGGGCTCCAAGCTGCGGCTTCCCGGGCACCTCGTCGCGGCGATCCCCTCGGCCCAGGTGCTGCCCGGCCTGGGCGTTCAGGTCAACCGGTCATAGCCGGCAAACCCAAGCGTGCGTTTCGGCAAAGCATGACAGGGACCAAGACGACACGCCGGCGATTTGACACTCCGCGTCCGCGGCGGCATCCTGGGTGAGGTTGAAAACGGGACACCTCGTTCGGTGAGGCGTCTTCACGGACATAGGCCACTGATCCCAACCGTCGAGAGACGCTCCGGATCAGGACACCTCTCCCCGGCCCAAGGGGTGAGGCCAAGTGGCTGGCGGTCATCGGCCGCAGTACGCCGTGGAGTGCCAAAGCTCTTACGAGAGAGGTGCGGCCAGGATTACCTGATTCCTGGCGAGTGTTTCCTCATGTGTCACGGTGAAGTGCCTTGATGGCACGTACGGCCGGGCGCCCCCGTGCGTCGCGACAGAAGGGAGGCATGCGATGGACTCTGATAGTCCGGGCCGAAGTTGGCCCTTCTCGCTGCTATCCCAATTTTGTTCCGGCACACGCCAGGCACCCGACGGCGCTATCCCGCTGGCCTGACTTAACCCGAACCCGCGGCTGATCCTGACCCGAGCTCGCTCGGCCAGGGCCAGTGCCGCGTGCGCATGACGCTTTGGGTCCTGACCAGCGTGTGCCCCTGATCCCGTCAGCTCTTTGACGTGAAAGGGGTGTTCACCATGGCCACCATCACCCGTACCGCTCCGGCCGCCGTCCTTGACGACGCGCACGTGGGCGACATCCGCGGTGCGCTCGGCACGATCGCGGTCGACGACTTCGCTCCGCGTACCGGCTTGTCCGCCAAGCTGAAGACGCTGCTGGCCATCGTGGGCCCGGGGCTGATCGTGATGTGCGGCGACAATGACGCCGGCGCGTTCTCCACTTACGGGCAGGCCGGGCAGAACTACGGCACCCGGCTGCTGTGGACGCTGCTGCTGCTGGTTCCCGTGTTGTACGTCAACCAGGAGATGGTGCTCAGGCTCGGCGCGGTCACCGGGGTCGGCCACGCCCGGCTGATCCTGGAGCGGTTCGGCAAGTTCTGGGGCGCGTTCTCGGTCATCGACCTGTTCATCCTCAACGCGCTGACCATCGTGACCGAGTTCATCGGGATCACGCTGGCGGCCGGCTACCTCGGGGTGCCCAAGCTGGTCGCGGTGGCCTTCGCCGCCGGGGTGATCATCGCGGCGGCGTTCACCGGCAGCTTCCGCCGGTTCGAGCGCATCGCGGTGGCGTTCTGCGCCGGGTCGCTGCTGCTGATCCCGCTGTTCGTGCTCGCGCACCCGTCCGCGGGCCAGATGGCGCGGGGATTCACCGTGCCCGGGCTGCCGGGCGGCTCGGGGCAGCTGGCCACCGTCATGCTGCTGGTCATCGGCATCGTCGGTACTACTGTGGCGCCCTGGCAGTTGTTCTTCCAGCAGTCCTACGTGATCGACAAGAGGATCACTCCCCGGTTCATGCGCTACGAGAAGGCGGACCTGTGGATCGGCATCGTGATCGTGGTGATCGGCGGCGCGGCGCTGATGGGCGCGACCGCCGCTGCCTTCGCGGGGACCAGGGGCTACGGCAACTTCACCGACTCCGCCGGCCTGGCCCACGGCATAGCGGCCTACGCCGGCCGGATCGCCGGGGTGGTGTTCGACGTCGCGCTGCTGGACGCCGCCATCATCGGCGCGTTCGCGGTCTCGCTGTCCAGCGCGTACGCCATCGGCGACGTGCTCGGCCTCAGGCACTCGCTGCACC
>JASHYW010000114.1 GCA_030042885.1 Streptosporangiaceae bacterium
TGGCGTGCCAGCATACCGCCCTGCGTTTCACAGGGCGAGAAGGCGGCGGGCGTTCCCTTGTCACCGCGGCGACCCGCCCCGGAGAATGGCGATCATGTCTGACGGCATCGTGGTGGAGGTGGCCGACCGGCTCTGGCAGGCGGAGATCAACCGCTCGCCGATCAGCCCGATCACCGATGCCCATCCGGAGCTGGGCATCGAGGACGCCTACGCCATCCAGTCCCACAACATCGAGCGGCGGGTCGGCGCCGGCCGGGTGATCCGCGGGCGCAAGGTGGGCCTGACGGCCAAGCCGATGCAGGACCTGTTCGGGGTCCGTGAACCCGACTTCGGGGTGCTTCTGGACGACATGTTCGTCGAGGATGGCGATGAGGTCTCGCTGGACACGCTGCTTCAGCCGCGCGTGGAGGCGGAGATGGCCTTCCTGATCGGCCGGGACCTGGCCGGTCCCGGGGTCACCACCAGCAACGCGCTGGCCGCGATCGCCGGGGTGCTGCCCTCGATCGAGATCGTCGACAGCCGCATCGCCGACTGGAAGATCAAGCTGATCGACACCGTGGCCGACAATGCGTCATCCGCCAGGCTTGTCATCGGCGGCAAGCTGACCCGCGTCACCGACTTCGACCTGCGCCTCGGCGGCATGCTGATCACCCGCAACGGCGCGGTCATCGACTCCGGCGCCGGCGCGGCCGCGCTGGGCAACCCGGCGCGCTGCGTCGCCTGGCTGGCGAACAAGCTGGCCGCCTTCGGCGCCTGCCTGCACCGGGACGACATCGTGATTCCCGGCGCGCTGCACCGGATGGTGCCGGCCGGCCCGGGCGACGTGTTCAGGGCCGAGTTCGCCTACCTCGGCGCGGTCACCGTCCGGTTCAGCACCGGAGGAGGCAAAGGGGGGCCGGCCTAATGGATCCGCGGTCGATCGCCGACGCCCTGATCGCGGCCGAGCGGGAGCGCAAGGCCATCGCCCCGTTCACCGACGCCAACCCCGGGCTCGACGCCGAGACCGGGTACCAGGCCCAGCGGATGGTCGTCCAGCACCGCCTGGACCGCGGCGAGCGGCTGATCGGCGCCAAGCTGGGCCTCACCAGCCGGGCCAAGCAGGAAGCGATGGGCCTCCACGAGCCGCTGTACGGCTGGCTGACCTCCGGCATGGCGCAGCCCCACGGCGAGCCGCTGCCGCTGGACGAGCTTATCCACCCGCGAGTAGAGCCGGAGATCGCCTTCCTGATCGGCAGCGAGCTCCGGGCGCCGGCCACGATCGCCAGCGTGCTTGAGGCGACCGAGGCGGTCCTCGCCGCGGTCGAGGTCCTGGATTCCCGCTACGAGGACTTCCGGTTCCGGCTGCCCGACGTCATCGCCGACAACGCCAGCGGCAGCCGCATCGTGCTCGGCCCCCGCGCGCGCGTCCCTGGTGATCTGTGCGACCTGCGGCTGCTCGGCTGCGTGCTGCGCGCCCAGGGGGATGTGGTGGCCACGGCCGCGGGCGGCGCCGTCATGGGCCATCCTGCGGCGGCGGTTGCCTGGCTGGTGAACAGGCTTTCCCCCGAGGACTGGCGGCTGGAACCGGGAGCCCTGGTGCTGTCGGGTGGCCTGACCGCACCGGTGCCCATGCGGCCCGGCTCGGTCGCGTCCGCCGAGTTCGACGGGCTCGGCACGGTCGACGTCTACAGCTGACATCGCAGAGGAGGAACATGGCCAGCCCGCCCACGAGCACGCGCACCCGCAAGCCCAAGCCGCCGGTCGAGCGGGAACTCGCCGTCCGCATGTTCGAGGTCATGGCGCTCATGCGCGCGGTCGAGGACCGGATGGTCACCATGTACCGGCAAGGTGAGCTGCTCGGCTCGCTCTACACCGGGCACTGGCACGAGGCGATCGCCGTGGGCACGGCCTCGGCGCTGCGCGCTACCGACGTGGTCGCCCCGCTGCACCGTGACCTCGGCGTTCATCTGTGGCGGGGATTGGAACCGTGGCAGGTCATGGCCAGCTTCATGGGCAAGGCGACCTCACCGACCGGCGGGCGGGACGGCACGCTGCACTACGGCCGGCTGGACCTTAACATCATCAACCCGGTCAGTCACATCCCCAACAACTACCCGGTCGCCACCGGGGCGGCGTTCGCGCTGAGGTACCGCGGCACGGACGGCGTGGCCATGGCCTACTGCGGGGATGGGGCGACCTCGCGGGGCGACTTCCACGAGGCGCTGAACATCGCCGGAGTGCAGCGCCTGCCCTGCGTGTTCATCGTGGAGAACAACCAGTACGCCTACTCGACCCCGAACCGGCTGACCACGGCGGCCGCCGACTTCGCCAGCAAGGCTGCCGCCTACGGGATGCCTGGTGAGCGGGTGGACGGCATCGATGTGTTCGCGGTGCACGAGGCCGCCTCTCGCGCCGTCGCGCGCGCCCGCGCCGGGGAGGGCCCATCGCTCATCGAGGCCGTCACGATGCGCATGCACGGCCACGCCGAGCATGACCCCGCCGATTACGTGCCCGGCGAGGTGAAGGAGATGTGGGCCAAACGCGATCCCGTGCAGGAGTGCGCCGGCCGCCTGATCGAGCTTGGCTTCCTCGATTCCGACGGCGTGACGGCGGTGAAGGAGCAGGCGCACCAGACGGCCCTCGAGCACCGGAACAAGGTCATCAGCATGCCAATGCCCGAGCCCGACGACGAGGAAGGCCGTGTCTATGCCGACTGAGGCCGTCAGCTACATCGAGGCGATCGGCCAGGCCCTGCGCAGCGAAATGGACGCCAACCCGGATGTGTTCCTCATCGGTGAGGACGTTGGCCAGTTCGGCGGCGCGTTCAAGGCGACCAAGGGGTTCCTCGATCGCTTCGGCCCGCGGCGAGTGGTGGACGCTCCCATCGCCGAATCAGGTTTCACCGGACTGGCCTGCGGCGCGGCCCTGATGGGCCTGCGGCCGGTGGTGGAATTCCAGTTCGCCGACTTCATCTCGTGCGCCTTCGACCAGATCATCAACAACTGCTCCCGGCACCACTACCGGACGGGCAACCCGATCCCGGTCACGTTGCGGGCGCCGTTCGGCGCGCGGCTGCGGGCCGGGCCTACGCACTCGCAGAGCGTGGAGGCCTACTTCGGTCATGTCCCCGGCCTCAAGATCGTCACCCCGGCCACGCCGCAGGACGCCGCCGGGCTGCTGATCAGCGCCATCCGCGACAACAACCCGGTGCTCTACCTGGAGAGCAGGTACCTGTACCGGCGGCTCGAGGCGCCCGCGCCGCTATCCCTGGATCCGGTGCCGATCGGGTCGGCGAAGGTCGTCCGGGAGGGCACCCAGGTCAGCCTGCTCACCTATTCGGTGGGCGTTCACCAGGGGCTCGAGGCGGCCGGGAAACTGGCCGGGGAAGGCATCTCCGTTGAGGTCGTCGACCTGCGCACGCTGGTCCCGCTCGACGTCGCGACGATTTCCGCGTCGGTGAACAAGACCTCTCGCGCGGTGGTCCTGCACGAGGACGCCCGCCGTCTCGGCTACGGCGCCGAGATCGCCGCGACCGTCCAGGAGGAGTGCTTCTGGCGGCTGGACGGCCCGGTCGTCCGCGTGGCGGGCAAGAACACCCCGATCCCTACCAGTCCCGCGCTCGAGGACGCGGCCGTCCCCCAGCTGCCGGAGATCATCAGCACGTTGCGCCGGGTGGCGACCTCATGAGCGACATCTTCAGGATGCCCAAGCTCGGTGAGACCGTCACGACCGGCACGGTGACCAGGTGGCTCGTTGCAGTGGGCGACCCGGTTGGCTTCGATGATCCCCTGCTCGAGGTGTCCACCGACAAGGTCGACTCCGAGATCCCCAGCCCCTTCAGCGGCGTCCTGCTGGAGATCATGGTCCCTGAGGGGCAGACCGCCGAGGTCGGCGCCGAACTGGCCCGCATAGGACCCGCGGAAGAAGCCGCACCGGCAGCCCGTTTTCCCTCCCCCCTCTCGGCCGGGAACGGCGGCGGCCGGGCCCGGCTCTCGCCGATCGTCAGGCAGCTGGCCGCCAGGCACGGCATCGACCTCAGCACCGTCCAGGGCTCGGGCGACGCCGGCCGGATCAGGCGCGAGGACGTCGAGGCCGCCATCGCGAATTCAGCCTCGCCCACGACCGCAGTCCTGCCCTCAACCACAGTCCTGCCCTCAACCACAGTCCTGCCCTCAACCGCAGCCCCGCCCGCCACTGTGTCCCCTCTCGCACCCGCGGCAACGGCCGTTCCGCCCGCCGCCCGGGCCGCGATCGGTCCCCGCGACCATGCTGAGCCGCTCTCCCGCATGCGGCTGGTCATCGGCGAGCGGATGATCGAGTCACTGCGGATCGCCCCGCACGTCTGGACGTCGGTCGAGGTGGACATGCAGGCCATCCAGGAGGTGCGGCGCCGCCACAAGGAGCGGTTCCGGCAAGAAGAGGGCATGTCGCTCACCTACCTCCCCTTCATCGCCCGTGCCACCTGCGACGCCCTGCGCGCATTCCCCGTCGTCAACGCCAGCCTCGACGTGAGCGCCAAGACCCGGATCGTGCATCACTACGTCAACCTCGGCATCGCGGTGGACCTCGCCGAGCAGGGCCTGGTGGTGCCGGTGATCAGGGACGCCGACGGCCTCAACGTGAGGGGACTCGCCCGCGCGATCCGGGCCGCGGCGGACAAAGCCACGTCCGGCACGTTCACCAACGACGACCTGACCGGATCCACCTTCACGATCACCAATCCCGGACCGGCCGGTGACTACGCCTCGGCACCGATCATCAACCAGCCCAACTCCGCGATCCTGTCCACCAACGTGGTGTCACGCCGGCCCACGGCAGTCGGCGACGCGGTCGCCGTCCACTACATGACGATCCTCGGGTTCAGCTACGACCACCGCGCGTTTGACGGGGTCACCGGGTCCCGCTTCCTGGCCTTCATCCGCGACGCGCTGCAGGACCGTGACTGGGAGGCCGAGCTCGGATAGGGAGGAGGGTGCGGTGCTGCGGGTCGGGCTGACCGGAGGCATCGGATCCGGCAAGAGCGAGGTATCCCGGCGGCTGGCCGCGCACGGAGCCGTCATCATCGACGCGGACGTGGCCGCCCGGGAGGTGGTCGCCGTCGGCACCCCCGGGCTGGCGCAGGTCGTCGACGCGTTCGGAGCCGAGGTTCTCGGCCCGGCTGGCGCCCTGGACCGGGAACGGCTCGGAGCGATCGTCTTCCGCGATCCCGCCCTGCGTGCGAAGCTGAACGCGATCGTCCATCCCCTGGTCCGGGAGTGGATGCGGGCCGCCGAGCGCGCCGCGGCGGACCCGGCCCGCGGCGACCTGATCGTGGTGCATGACGTGCCGCTGCTGGCCGAGAACGGGCGTGCGGGCGACTTCGACCTGGTCATCGTGGTGGACGTACCGCCTGAGCTTCAGGTCCAGCGGCTGGTCACCCAGCGCGGCATGACGCCGGACCAGGCGCGGGCCCGGATGGCGGCTCAGGCCAGCCGGGAGCAGCGCCTGGCCGTGGCCGACCTGGTGATCGACAACTCGGGTCCACTGGACGACCTGGACCACCGCGTGGCCGAGGTCTGGGCTTGTCTGGAGCGCCGGGCCGCCCGCTAACGCCGAGCCCGCGGATGTCGCCCAGCACGACTCGACCGCCGGCGTCGCCGTAGGCCCATCCCCGGCCTGTAAATTAACCGTAAGCCCGCTGTAGGCCGCCTGGAAGCCGCACCGGACGCGATTCAGAGGCGCGAGGCGCTGTATCAGGCGTAACGGTTGACCCCTCTGTGATAGCCGGGGAACGGGCAACCGTCGGGCGCCGGCCAGGACCGTCCGGCGAAGGATCGATATCGAGGAAGAGATGATGCCACTGCCATCGGGTAGGCGATGACATCCAGGCCCTCCGGAATGTCAGACCTCCAGCCTAGAGTTGAACTGTCGGAGTCAGGAGGTCAGTGCTGTGCGCCCGGTTACCGATCTGAAGCGTAGGGTCGCGCCGTTCGAGGTTGTCACCGAAATGGTCCCGGCCGGCGATCAGCCGCAGGCCATCGCGGATATCGAGAAGCGCGTCAAGGCGGGGGAAACCGACATCGTGCTGCTCGGCGCGACCGGGACCGGCAAGACCGCCACGGTGGCGTGGATCGCGGAGCGGCTGCAGCGTCCGGTGCTGGTCATGCTGCCGAATAAGACCCTCGCCGCCCAGTTTGCCAACGAGCTGCGCGAGATGCTGCCCCACAACGCCGTCGAGTACTTCGTCTCCTACTACGACTACTACCAGCCCGAGGCGTACGTCCCGCAGACCGATACCTATATCGAGAAGGACTCCTCGATCAACTCCGAGGTGGAACGGCTCAGGCACTTGGCCACCAACTCGCTGCTGACCAGGCGCGACACCATCGTCGTCTCGTCCGTTTCGTGCATCTACGGACTCGGCACGCCGCAGGAGTACGTGGACCGGATGCTCACCCTCAAGCTGGGCGACACCATCGAGCGGGACACGCTGCTGCGCAAGCTGGTCGGCATGCAGTACACGCGGAACGACCTGGCCTTCACCCGCGGCACCTTCCGGGTCCGCGGCGACACCATCGAGATCATCCCGATGTACGAGGAGCTCGCCGTCCGGATCGAGATGTTCGGCGACGAGATCGAGCGGCTGATGACGCTGCACCCGCTGACCGGCGAGGTGATCAGCGAGGACACCGAGCTATACGTCTTCCCCGCCTCCCACTACGTGGCCGGGCCGGAGCGGATGGAGCGTGCGATCGCCGGCATCGAGGCCGAGCTCGCCCAGCGCCTTGCCGAGCTGGAAAAGCAAGGCAAGCTGCTGGAGTCCCAGCGGCTGCGCATGCGCACCACCTACGACATCGAGATGATGCGCCAGGTCGGCAGCTGCTCCGGCATCGAGAACTACTCGCGGCACATCGACGGCCGCGAGGCGGGCAGCCCGCCGAACACCCTGCTCGACTACTTTCCCGAGGACTTTCTCCTGGTCATCGACGAGTCTCACGTCACCGTGCCGCAGATTGGCGCCATGTACGAGGGCGACGTGTCCCGCAAGCGGGTCCTGGTCGAGCACGGCTTCCGGCTGCCGAGCGCGATTGACAACCGGCCGTTGACCTGGGATGAGTTCCTCGACCGGATCGGGCAGACGATCTACCTGTCCGCCACTCCCGGCCCGTACGAGCTGCAGCGGGTCGGCGGCGACGTGGTCGAGCAGGTGATCCGGCCCACCGGCCTGGTCGACCCCGAGGTGGTCGTCAAGCCGACCAAGGGCCAGATCGACGACCTGCTGCACGAGATCGGGCAGCGGGCCGAGCGCGGCGAGCGGGTGCTGGTCACCACGCTGACCAAGCGGATGGCCGAGGACCTGACCGACTACCTGCTCGAGAACGGCGTCCGCGCCAGGTACCTGCACAGCGAGGTCGACACGCTGCGCCGGATCGAGCTGCTCCGCGAGCTGAGGGTCGGCGAGTACGACGTGCTGGTCGGCATCAACCTGCTCCGGGAGGGCCTCGACCTGCCCGAGGTGTCACTGGTGGCCATTCTCGACGCGGACAAGGAAGGGTTCCTGCGCTCGGGAACGTCGCTGATCCAGACCATCGGCCGCGCCGCCCGGAACGTATCGGGCCAGGTCCACATGTACGCCGACACGGTGACGCCGTCGATGCAGCGGGCGATCGACGAGACCAGCCGGCGGCGGGCCAAGCAGGTGGCCTACAACGAGGCGAACGGCATCAACCCGCAGCCGCTGCGCAAGCGGATCGCGGACATCCTGGACCAGATCGTCCGCGAGGACGCCGACACCGACCAGCTGATCGGCGGCGGCGGCCGGCAGCAGTCACGCGGCAAGTCGCCGGTGCCCGGCCTGTCGAGCCGGGCCCGCACTGCGGTCCAGGCCGCCGGCCACCCCGAGGCCGGCCCGCCCAGCAGCGCCGCGCGCGGCGAGCTTGTCGGGCTGATCAGCGAGCTCACCGAGCAGATGCACACGGCCGCCGCCGAGCTGCAGTTCGAAGTCGCGGCCCGCCTCCGCGACGAGATCAGGGACCTCAAGCACGAACTGCGCGGCATGCACGCCGCCGGCGTCTGACCGGCCGGCGCACGCTGACCTTCGGTTACCGCAGGGCGAGCAGGTGGAACCTCCATGGGTCCAGGGCCACGAACAGTCCGGCGCCGGCTAGCTCGTCGCCGTCCCGCTCGAACATGTCCTGGCCGAGGATGTCGGTGAGCCGCCAGCTCCGGCCGGGCAGGTCCGGCCAGGGTAGCGGGACCCGCGCCTGAGCCGGCTGGCCCGACAGGTTGATCACCGCCAGGTGCCGGTCACCGGAACCGTTGCCGGCCCAGGACCACGCGGCCAGGTTGCGGCAGGACTGGTTGCCGGGCCAGCCCGTGGCCTCCAGCAGCCGCCATTCGCCTGCCCGCACCCGTTGCCCGGCGACGGCGGCCAGCAGGCGTCGATACCAGCTGGCCAGGTCGGCATCGAGCGGCTCATCCGGGCGGCGGGCCAGGAAGACCGGTAGCCGCACGTGCCGGCCCTCGAACTGCCCCTCGTGCCACATGGTCGCGCCGGGCAGCATGGCGATGGCCACGGCCGCTGCCCGCTCGGCGTCGGGGCCAAGGCGGCTGGCGATGCGGGGCTCGTCATGGTTCTCAAGGAAGCGCAGCAGCCGGGACTGATAGCTCAGGTCAGCACGAAGGTGATCACGGACGGCGGACGCGTCGGCGTCGACGATCCGGTCATAGAGCCGCTTGTCGTAGCAGAACTCGAAGCCTTGCTGCTGCAACTCCCACTCCATGTCCCAGTACGCTTCGGCGATCATGACCGTGTCCGGGTGCCGGGTGTGCAGTTGACCGAGCACGGCGGGCCAGAACTCGGCGGCCGGTACGGGCCCGGTCCGGCCGCCCCAGGTCCTGGCGAAAACCTGGTTGGTCATCAGCATCGCCATGTCGCAGCGGATCCCGTCGCACTGCGCTGCGATGCCCGCCAGGGTGCCGGCCGTGGCCTCGCGCAGTGCCGGGGAGAATGCGTCCAGCTGCACCACATCCGGCCACGGCGGGAAGTACGGATCGCGGCCGTGGGCCAGCACCTGCCCGGCCACGACCATCCAGCCTCCCGGATCGGCCCTGACGTCGTCTTCATCACCCCGCACGAACAGCTCTGGGCGGCTGGTCACCCACGGGTGATCGGGCGCCACGTGGTTGGGCACGTAGTCCAGGATCAGCCGTACCCCGCGCGCCCCCAGCGCGGCCCGGGCCGCGGCCAGCGCGTCCGGGCCGCCGAAGGCCGCATCGACCGTGTAGCGGCGAATGCAGTACGGCGATCCGATGACATCCCCGCGCCGCAGGTCCGGCAGCGCGGCGGTAAACGACTCCTGGAGTCCGGCATTCGCGTTGGCCAGGGCCAGCCCGGCCGGGCTTCGCTCCCAGACCCCCATCAGCCAGACCGCGTCTACCCCGGCCGGGGTGACCGCATCCCAGTCGGCGTCCGCCACGTCGGCCAGCGTGACCCGCCGCCCGGCCGTCCGGCTCCGCTCGTTCAGCCACACCGCGGTGTTGATCTCGTAGATCACCGGCTGATCCGGCCACCCGCTCATAACCCCTCCTCCGTCGACGCAAGTCTGTCACGGTACCGGCCCCTGGGTCGCGTGCCGTGCCCGGACTTACAATTTCCGTGGCGTCGATGGGCTTGCTGGTGCGGCCGCTGCTGTTCACGCGGGCTCAGCCGGAATCTCATTCGAGCTGAAGCCCCGGGCTGACCGGACGCCCTTGCTGACCCCCAAGAGGCGAGTCCCCCAGGCGCGCGGGATGATAGGACATGAGTCGGCCGGAATGCTGAGCAATACCTTAGTGTTGGCTCAGGAGTGCGGCCTGGCGGCGTTACGGGCGGGCTGCAACGGGAACGTCCATTCAGCGGGGTGTGGAGAAGGCAGCCGACTAGCCGAGATGCCGGGGGAGGTGACAATGCTAGTCAGCCTCATCGCGGCGGTTGTCGCGGCGGTGTTCTACGGCGTTGCTTCGGTGATGCAGGCCATCGCCGTGCGCGCGGCCAGCCACCGCGACCCGGACGAAACGTCCGCAGGCGTCGATCCGGGACTCGTGGTGCGGATGCTGCACCAGTGGCGGTTCTTGGTCAGCATCTGCCTCGACGCGCTGGGATTCGTTGCCCAGCTCGTGGCCCTGCAGCGGCTTCCCATTTTCGCCGTCCAGGCCTTTGTCGCCTCGAACCTCGCGGTGACGGCGGTGGTCGCCTGCTGGCTGATCGGCGTGACCCTGTCCTGGCGCGAGTGGGCGGCGGTCCTCGGCGTGGTGCTCGGCGTCGGCCTGCTCGGCTCCTCGGCGGGCGCCCAGGGCGCCGCGCAGGTGGGCGCGGTGTTCAAGCTCGCGCTGATCGTGGCCGTGGCGGGCCTGGCCGTGATCGGCCTGTCCGCGGCCAAGCTCAACGAGCCGTACCGGACCACGGCGCTCGGCCTCACGGCCGGCTTCGGTTTCGGGGTGCTCAGCATCGCCGCCCGCGTCCTGGACGGCTTCGGGCCTGTTCAGCTCGCCCGCGACCCGGCCACCTACGCGATCATCGCGGCCGGGATCATCTCGTTCATGTTCTACGCCACCGCCCTGGAAGGCGGCAGCGTGACCGTCGCCACCGCCGGCGTGGTGCTGGCCGAGACCATTCCGCCCGCCATCATCGGGGTCATCTTCCTCGGCGACCAGACCCGCCCCGGGCTGGCGGGCGTCGCCTGGGGAGGGTTCTTCCTCGCCGTCGCCTCCGCCGTCATGCTGGCCAGATTCGGCGAGGCGCACCACACGGAAGATGTCGCGATGGCCGACGCGGTGGCGCATCGCCAAGCAAATGCCGGGCCGGCCGCCGCCGAACTGTTATCCTGGTGGCCCGTGGACCTGCAGCTTTTCCTTGTCCTACCGGAAACCACGGGAGTCTCATAGTGGCCGCATCATCACTTCATCCACGGCCGATACAAACCAGACACCTCTTCGTCACCGGGGGAGTCGCCTCCAGCCTCGGCAAGGGACTGACCGCGTCCAGCCTGGGCCGCCTGCTCAAGCTCAGAGGCCTGCGAGTCACCATGCAGAAGCTC
>JASHYW010000115.1 GCA_030042885.1 Streptosporangiaceae bacterium
TGCCGGACTTCCCGCCCCCGTGCGGCAGCCCCGCCAGGGCGTTCTTCATGGTCATGGCGCGCGCCAGGCGCGCCACCTCGGTAGCCGTGATGCCGGGCCGCATCCGCACCCCTCCGATGGCCGGGCCGAGCGCGAGGTTGTCGACCACGACGACCGCATCGATTCCGGAGCACAGCCGCAGGAACACGACCTTGGCCGGGCCCAGTTCATCGGCCGGCCAGCTGGCCTGCATATCTGCCATGATGATCACCTACTATCGGACATCGGCCCGGGACGGCGCGACACCATGACATCTGTCCGGGCAGCCGGACAGGCCGTCCTCATTGACGGGCTACTTTCCACGCTGACGCGGCAGCAGCCCCTGGCCTAGGTGCCTTGGTCCCTCGGCCCAGGGCATTTCGCCTCATGGCGCCGCGGCGCCATGAGGCTAGCGCACTGAGGGGCGCAGCAGGCCGCGTATGGCCTGCCAGACATCGGGGTGATTGAGCAGGTCGAAGTGGTGCATGCCGCCCAGCCCGCGGCCCATCTCGATGGGGAACGGGATGTGCTGGCGCGTACCGCGCCGGCCGTGCGCGCTGGCGGGCTGGACCAGCAGGTCACCGACGACGGCGCCGAACGGGCTGGCGGGATCGGCGGTCACGGTAGCGCTGATGACGTAGTGGTTCGCCCCGGCCAGCAGCGGCGCATCGGATCGGTGATCGTGCAGGCAGCCGTCCTGGTCGCAGCCGCTCCAGTCGTCGTCCAGCAGGTAGCCGTGACGCAGGTCCCTGACCGAGGCCGGCCCGGCGGCCAGGGTGGCGAACGGCCTGGTTTCCGGCACCCGGCCGAGCGCCCAGCCCGCCAGCCCGGCCGCGCGGGCCAGCGGGGCGCCCAGGTGCGGCGATCCCAGGTAGAAGACGTGGCGGACGCAACCCACCCAGGGCGCGCCGGCTTCCTGCCCGTAGTGGCAGGCGCTGCGGATGACCAGGCCGCCCATGGAGTGACCCGCCAGCAAGATCTCATCCACCGGCGCTGGCCAGGCCGCGGCCAGGGCAGCCAGCAGATCGGCCAGGTCGTGCCCGCTGTCGGATATGTGCCGGCCGGTGTTGTACCGCACGTAGACCGGGGTGTAGCCGAATTCTGCCTGCAGGCGGTGGCCATACGGCACCGCCTGGCCGGCCCGCCGGCGCCAGGAGTCCTCCGTCTCGGCCAGCCCGTGGACGAAGACCGCGAGCCTGGCCGTTCCGTGCGGGAAGGCGGCCGCGATCTGCGGAGGGGTCAGGCCGACGTCGCGTCTGTCCGCCCGCACCGCCATGCGGATCTCGAGCGGGGCCAGGCCGGCGTCGAGCCGGTCACCCGCGACCGCGTTCAGCACGGCGAGCGCCAGGTTGCCTCCCGGCTCACGTCCGGCGGGCTGGCCGCCTGCGCCGAGCAGATACGCGGCCTCCCCGCTCACCGTCCCTGCTGCCGCGCCGGCCCCTCGCACCGCGAGATAGGCGCCCCGCGCCACGGAATCATGGATGAGCCGGACCGGCGCGCCCGCCAGCCCGATCGGGCCAAAGGCCCGGTCGGCGATGACGTGGTGCACCTGCTCGATCCGGGCCACCAGCCCCGCGAACGCGCGCCCGCCCAGCCTGCCCGCCGCACGGATCTCCGCTGGCGTCATCTCACACCTCCTGACCGGCCACACAGCACGGCCGCTCCTTCGATTGCAGCGCAGGCGGGTCCTGGCGGCAAGGGGCCAGGGCCAGGTTGGGACAGGCGGCTCAGCGCCCGGAGAGCAGGCGCAGCGCGCGTTCCTTCTCGAAGTCCAGCGCCCGGCCGGCCGGGGCGGGGACGCGGCCGAGCCGGCGGCCCAGGTCGGCTACCGCGGCCCGGACCCCGGGCTCGGCCAGCACGCGCAGCCCGAACGCGAGCGCCGCCGGGCTGATGCCGTAGCGGCGCTCGAGGTCGAGCGCGGCAGCCACGGCTTCCAGGTCCGCCTCGCCGAACCGCCGGTGCGACGGCCCATGCGGGGGGGTCTGGGGGGGGCGTCCCCCCGGGCTAACACCGTGCGGGCCGGGCCCGGAGGCCCGCAACGGACCCGAAGACCCGGGCCCGGCGGCCTGACGGTCGCGGACCGGGGGGAGCAGGCCGAGATCCTCGCGGTAGCGGAGCATGCGGGCCGACGTGCCGAGCCGCCGGGCGGCCTCCGAGATGCGCATGGGCGATAATTTTAACAATTTCGTGTTAAGAACACCATTCAAGACGTGCGGCGACCGCTCCGGCTCCCGTAGCGTGTGAGCGACACGGGTGCCACTGCCCGTTCGGCCGGAAAAATAAGGGGAGAACCCATGTCCGCGGATCAGCTTCCGTATCACGTTGCCGACACCTCGCTTGCCGCCTTCGGGCGCAAGGAAATCCAGCTGGCCGAGCACGAGATGCCGGGGCTGATGGCGGTCAGGGCCGAGTACGCGCCCGGCCAGCCGCTGCGCGGGGCCAGGATCACCGGCTCGCTGCACATGACGGTGCAGACGGCCGTGCTGATCGAGACGCTGGTCGCGCTGGGCGCCCGGGTCCGCTGGGCGAGCTGCAACATCTTCTCCACCCAGGACCACGCCGCCGCGGCGGTCGCGGTGGGGCCGGACGGCACCCCCGACGACCCGAGGGGCATCCCGGTCTTCGCCTGGAAGGGCGAGACCCTCGAGGACTACTGGCAGTGCACCGAGCAGGCCCTGACCTGGCCGGACGGGGACGGCCCGAACATGATCCTGGACGACGGCGGGGACGCCACCCTGCTGGTGCACAAGGGCGCCGAGTACGAGAGGGCCGGCGGCGTGCCGTCGCCGGACGCCGACGACCCCGACGAATGGCGGATCATCCTGGACCGGCTGCGCAACTCGCTCGTCGACCACCCGGGCAAGTGGACGCGGATCGCCGCGAACGTCAGGGGCGTGACCGAGGAGACCACCACCGGCGTGCACCGGCTGTACGAGATGGCCCGGGCGGGCGCGCTGCTGTTCCCGGCCATCAACGTCAACGACTCGGTGACCAAGTCCAAGTTCGACAACAAGTACGGCTGCCGGCACTCGCTGATCGACGGCATCAAGCGGGGCACCGACGTGCTGATCGGCGGCAAGGTCGCCGTGGTCTGCGGATACGGCGACGTGGGCAAGGGCTGCGCCGAGTCGCTGCGCGGGCAGGGCGCGCGGGTCATCATCACCGAGATCGACCCGATCTGCGCGCTGCAGGCGGCGATGGACGGCTACCAGGTGGCCAGGCTGGAGGACGTGGTGGCCTCGGCCGACATTTTCGTCACCGCCACCGGCAACCGGGACGTGATCACCGCCGAGCACATGAGCCGGATGAAGCACCAGGCCATCGTGGGCAACATCGGCCATTTCGACAACGAGATCGACATGGCGGGGCTGTCAAAACTCCGCGGCGTCCGCAAGACCGCTATAAAGCCACAGGTGGACGAGTGGAGCTTCCCTGACGGGCACGGCATCATCGTGCTGTCCGAGGGCCGGCT
>JASHYW010000116.1 GCA_030042885.1 Streptosporangiaceae bacterium
GTCAGCGAGTCGTTCCCCTCGTACCATGCGTTCATCAGGGCGCGGATCAGGGCGCTGCCGCCCTACCGGGGCCGCTCGCTGTCCGCCACGGGGGCGCGGCGGCAGCTGTGGAGCAAGGACCGCCGGGCCATGCTCGCCGCCGAGTTCCTGGCCTCCGACGAGGCCGAGGACCTGTCCGACCGCGGGTCGGCCTCGCATTGCGCGGATCGCATCATCGACTTCGGCTGCGACAGGGACTTCGGGCGGCCGCTGCGGATGAGCCCGGCCAAGGTCCAGACGTTCCTGCTCGGCTGGCTGCCACGCAAAGTGATGCTGTCTCATCCCGAGCAGGACGCCATGCCGCACGTGCTGGCCGCCTGGGTCCGCTGGGCCGGGCGCCGCCGCGGGCTGCCCGACTCCGTGGTGAACGAGACCCTGGAGGCGGTGTTCAACTCGATAGGCATGTTCGCGCAGGCCTACCGCGATCCGGCCGAGTTCGGCCTGGACTACGCGCTGGTCAGGCGGCTGCTGCCGGACGGCGACCTGGAGGCCCTGCCGCGGCGCGCGTTCGCGTTCGGAGTGCTCGAGGGCTTGCATAACGGCACCGACCTGAGCAGCCTGGATCCCGCCGATCCCCGGGACCGGCGCACGCTGCTCGCTGCCGACCACGCCACCCCGGCACCCGGCGGCGTCGGCCGTCACATCGAGCGGCACCTGGCGCTGGCCGACCGGCTGTGGCGCGGGGACCCGCCCGAGCTGTGGGAGGCGGCGCAGCGCCTGCTCGACGCGGGCCAGGACCGGCACCTGGTACTGCACGCGCTGATGGCCGTGCTCGATCACACCAGCGGCGACGAGGCCGCCCTGGTCGCGGTGCTGCGCGAACTCGAGGAGTAGTGCTGGCCCGGGGGGACGAACCCGTAAAACCCCCCGGAACCCCCCGCTGCGCTTCGCGCCCCGGTTGTGGTCCCGGCCGTCATATCGTGCGGCTGGGAGGGCGGGAGGCCCTCCGCAGGCCGTGCGATCGCGCTGCGCCCGCGATGTTCGCCGTATCGCTCGTTCGTTCTGCGGGGCACGCACCACGGACCGTTCGGCATAAGAACTGGGTTATGGCGGGCCGTAGCCTCCCCCGCCGGGGGTTTCGATCACGAAGACATCGCCGGGCCGGACGGTGACCGAGTCACAGCCGCGCATGGCGGTGACCGTGCCGTCCGGGTGCTCGATCCAGTGGCGGCCGAGCGCGCCGGGCTGGCCGCCGGCCATGCCGAACGCCGGGATGCGGCGGTGGCCGGTCAGCGTGGTGACGGTCATCGGCTGGCTGAAGCGCAGCCGCCGGATGCCGCCGTGGCCGCCGCGCCAGCGGCCCGCGCCGCCGCTGCCGGGCCTGATCCGGTAGGACTCCAGCAGCACCGGGTACCGCCACTCCAGGACCTCGGGGTCGGTGAGCCGGGAGTTGGTCATCTTGGTCTGCACCACGTCGGTGCCGTCGAAGCCGTCACCCGCGCCGGACCCGCTGGCCACCGTCTCGTAGTACTGGTACCGGTCGTTCCCGAACGTCACGTTGTTCATCGTGCCGGACCCCTCGGCCATCACGCCGAGCGCCGCGTACAGGGCTCCGGTGACCACCTGGGAGGTCTCCACGTTGCCGGCCGCGACGGCCGCCGGGTACTCCGGCGACAGCATCGTGCCGGGCGGGATGATCACCTTGAGCGGGTGCAGGCAGCCGGAGTTGAGCGGGATGTCGTCGTCCACCAGGGTGCGGAAGACGTAGAGCACGGCCGCCATGGCCACGCTGGAGGGAGCATTGAAGTTGTCTTCTAGCTGGGGGGAGGTGCCGGTGAAGTCGATCTCGGCGGTCCGTCCCCTGACATTGACGCGGACCGCGACCCTCACGACCGCGCCGTTGTCCAGCTCGTAGGCGTAGTGGCCATCGCGCAGCGCGGTGATCACCCGGCGGACCGACTCGGCGGCGTTCTGCTGCACGTGGCCCATGTAAGCCCGGACGACGTGGAGGCCGAAGTGGTCCACCATTGCCTGAAGCTCGGCGATGCCGCGCTCGTTGGCGGCGATCTGGGCGCGCAGGTCGGCCAGGTTGGTGGCCGGGTCGCGGGATGGGTACTCGGCGGTTTCGAGGAGCCGGATCGTCTCGGCTTCCCGGAGCCTGGCGCCCTCGACCAGCAGCCAGTTGTCGATCAGCACCCCCTCCTGCTCGACGCGGGTGCTGGCGGCCGGCATCGACCCGGGCGAGATGCCGCCGATCTCGGCGTGGTGCCCGCGGGAGGCGACATAGAACCAGATCTCGTCGTCGGGGCCGGTGTCCGGGGCCTCCGGGTCCGGGGCCTCCGGGTCCGGGGCCTCCGGGTCCGGGGCCTCCGGGTCCGGGGCCTCCCGGGACGGCTCCCCCCCGGACGGCTCCCCCCGGGACGGCTCCCCCCGGGACGGCTCCCCCCGGGACGGCTCCCCCCGGGACGGCTCCGGCCGGGACGATGTGGCATCGAGACGGTTATAGCCGTCACGTTGTGACATCGTGACGGTTGGGGCGGTTGGTTCGGGCCGGTCTGGCCTGGCCCAGGCAGGCGGCTTGAAGACTGGTGTGACGACTGTGATGTCTGGGAGGTGAGTGCCACCGTGGTAGGGGTCGTTGAGGACGTAGACGTCGCCGCGGCGGATGCGGCCCTGGTTGCGCTGGATCACCATCTTGATCGACTCGCCCATCGAGCCGAGGTGGACCGGCATGTGCGGGGCGTTGGCGATCAGGCCGCCCTCGGCGTCGAACAGCGCGCA
>JASHYW010000117.1 GCA_030042885.1 Streptosporangiaceae bacterium
CACCCAGCAGCCCGATGCTGATGTGGCGGCGGGGGCCGAGCCGCGGGTACAGCACCCGGCTGGCCAGCTGCGCGCCGGCCATGACCCCGAGCGCCTCGGGGAACGTGCTCAGCCCGGAACCGAGCGCGCTCAGGCCGCGGCCGTCCTGGTAGTACAGGGAGATGGCGTACAGAGTGCCGAGGAAGGCGACCGAAGCGAGGACCATGACGCCGTTACCGGCCCGGAACAGGCGGTTCTTCAGCAGCCGAAGGTCCACCATGGGCGCGGCCGACCTCAGCTCGACGAACGCCATGGCCGCGAGCAGCACCACCCCGGCCGCGATTGCCGCGCGTACCTGCGTCTCGTGCCAGCCCAGGTTGGGCCCTTCCGCCACGCCGTACATCAGCAGCCCCAGCCCCAGCCCGGACAGCAGGAACCCGGCCAGGTCGAAACGGCCAGGCCGCGCTTGGGCCGACTGCCGCAGGAATACCGCGCCGAAGGTGAACGCCGCCATGCCGATTGGCAGGTTCACGTAGAACACCCACCGCCAGGACAGGCCGGTGACCAGCAGCCCGCCCAGGACCGGGCCGAGGGCCGGGGCGAACGTCGTCGGAATGGTGAGAATCGCCGCGGCCCTGATTCGCTCCTCGGGCGGGAACACGCGGTACAGCATCGCCATCCCGACCGGGGCCAGCATGCCGCCGCCCGCGCCCTGCAGGATCCGGAACGCGACCAGCTCGCCCAGGCTGGAGGCCAGCCCGCACAGCACCGAGGCGGCGGTGAACACCGCGATGGCCGCCAGCAGCACCCGCTTGCCGCCCAGGCGGTCGCCGAGCCAGCCGGACGCCGGGATGAATACGGCCAGGCTGACCAGGAAGGCGATCGAGATACTGTCCACCGCCGTGGGGCTCACCCCGAAGTCGCGGCCGATGGTCGGCAGGGCGACGTTCACGATCGTCGCATCCATGATGCTCATGAACATGGCGGCGACGAAGACGACACCGACCGCGACCTTCTGGCTGATGCGCGCGGCCACGACTTCCTCTCCCCGCGGCTCGGTCCTGCGGCGCGCGGCATCCCGGCTATCCTGCCGAGGACAAGCTCATGCGAGCGCTGGAAATTCCGGTCCGGATCACCCGGGGAGAAGGAGGCCTCCGATGCGCCACATCACCGTGCTGGGGACCGGCCTCATGGGCGCGGCCATGGCCCGCAGCCTGCTGCGGGCCGGCCTGGACGTCACGGTGTGGAACCGGACCGCGGGCCGGGCCGCGCCGCTGGCCGCGGACGGCGCGCAAGTGGCCGGCACCGCCGCCGAGGCGGTCGCCGGGGCAGACGCGGTGGTCACCATGTTGTGGGACGGCGACTCGGTGGCCGAGGTGATGACTGAAGCGCTTCCGGCCGCGCCGGCCGGGGTGCTGTGGGTCCAGACGAGCACGGTGAGCCTGGACGACGCCGGCGACCGGCTGCCCGCCCTGGCCGCCAGGCACGGGGCCCGGTACATCGACGCCCCGGTGCTGGGCACCCGCCAGCCCGCCGAGGAAGGCAAGCTCACGGTCCTGGCCGCCGCTCCCGAGCCGCTGCGGGACCCGGTCGCGCCGGTGTTCGGCGCGACCGCCGCCCGCGTCGTCTGGGTCAGCGAACGGCCGGGCGACGGCACCCGTCTCAAGCTGGTCGCCAACTCCTGGGTCGCCACGATCGTGGCTGCGACCGGCCAGGCGATTGCGTTCGCCCGGGATCTCGGCCTGGATCCGCAGGCGTTCCTGGATATGGTCAAGGGCGGCGCCGTGGACACCCCCTATCTCCGCCTGAAGGGCCAGGCGATGATCGCCGGCCAGTTCCCGCCCTCGTTCGCGGTGGACGGTGCGGTCAAGGACACCGGGCTCATCGCCGCGGCGATGCGGGAGGTGGGCACCGACGCCACGCTGATGGACGTCGTCGGGCAGCAATACCGCAAGGCCGCCGACGCTGGGCACGGCGAGGAGGATTTTGCCGCCGTCTACCACGCTTTCCGTGGCTGAGCCCGAGTCCGGCGTCTCCCCTGGCGAGTTCGGCTAAGCGGCGACGGCCTCAGATGCCATCCCAGATGTGCGTCACGTAGAAGACCCAGCGGTAGTCCGTTTCCGGGTTGGTGCTGAACTGCTTCTGCCGGTCCAGGGACTGCTGCCAGCAGTCGTCGCAGAACCCTTCGGGCAGGCTCTCCCGGATCTCGCTCTGGGACATGCCTTGGATCATCAGGACTCCGAGCTGGCGGACGTAGATGTTAATGACCTCGGACCCGCCCTGGTCCGCGCCTGCCGCCTGGACGATTCTACCCGGCCGGACGCCGGGCATCATCGGCATGATCGCGGTTGAGGCGGGCGTGTGCCTTGCGGTTGCGCCGGTAGAGCCCGACGAACTCGGCGAACAGCTTGTCGTAGAGCTCCTTGGGGGCCGGGTCCGGCTGGTAGCTCCTCGCCACCCGGACGCGGTCCGGCACCTGGTCGAACGTGAGCTCGCCGAGCGCGACCGCGGCCAGCAGGCCCACTCCCCGCGTGCCCGCGTTCACCGGGTCGGCGACCTGATCGATGGTCCGGCCGAGCACGTCGGCGAAGATCTGGCACCACACGTCCGAACGCGCGCCGCCACCGATGAACCGGATCGGCTCCAGCCGGTGTCGGGTGAAGCGCTCCACGGCCCCGAGCAGCCAGCGCGCGTTGAGGGCCACGCCTTCGAACACGGCCCGCACCAGGTCCTCACGGTTCGCCGATAGCGAGAGGTTGTGAAATCCGCCGCGCACGAATCGGTCTTCGACCGGGGTCCGTTCGCCGTACAGCCACGGGGTGAAGATCACCCCGTGGCTCCCGGGCGGGGCGTGAGCGGCCATCCGGTCGAAGTCGCGGTACGCGGAGGCCGGCGGGTCATCGCCGAAGAGCACCCGGTCGCGCAGGAACGTGAGGGCGGCCCCGGCTGTCTCCTGCTCGTCGGCGACGAAGTAGCGCCCCGGTATCGGCGACGGCAGCGAAGCCATGTTGTGCAGCAGGTCGGTCTTCTTGAACGGCACGTGGCAGGTCAGCCAGGATGATGTGCCGACGTACAGATGCGCTTGGTAGTCGCGGGTGGCCCCGGAGCCGATCGCCGCCGATTGCAGGTCAGGCGTGCCGACGACGACCGGGATGCCGGCCGGGACGCCCAGGGCGTCCGCTGGCTCGGGCGACAGCGGGCCGAGGATGTCCGTGGCGGCCAGCAGTTCGGGCAGCCGCGACTCCTCGATCCCGGCCAGCCGCAGCAGCGCAGGGTCATAGCGGATGCGGTCCGAGTGCCGGTTGTCGGTCACCCAGTGCAGCGCGATCGAGTCGAACGAGGCCGCGCAACGCCCGGTGAGACGGGCGTTGAGCCAGTCCTTGGGTTCCAGGAACATGTGCGCCCGGCGGTAGGTGTCCGGCTCCTCGTGCTTGAGCCACAGGATGTGGGCGATGGGGTCCTTGCCGCTCTGCGCCGGTATCCCGGCCGTGGTGCGCAGCCATCGCGCCAGCCTGACCACCCCGTAGCCCTGCACCTTCACGGCTCCGCCGGTGATGCGCCGCGCGTACGGCGCGCCGCGCGAGTCCATCCAGATGATCGCGTCGCGGATGGGCTGGGCATGCTCATCGACGGGCACGGTTCCCGACCACTGGGCGGTGCACGCCACGGCCGCCACCGATTCCGCCGGGACGGCGCCGCGGGCCATGAGGCGGGATGACGCCTTGGTGATCAGGTCCCACCACTGCCGCGGATCCTGCTCGGCGCCGCCCCCGGGAAGCAGCGTCACCTGGCACGTCTCCTCCTCTGAGGCCACGACCACGCCGGCCATGGTTACCAGGGCGATCTTCAACGCTGAGGTGCCCAGGTCGATGGCCAGGACGTGGCGCGCCATGCTCATACCTCGAAGAGCAGGTCGAGGTAGCCGGCCAGGACCTGGCGTACGACCTCCGCGGGCAGGCTGGCGGCCATGCCGTAGACCGGGGCCATTCCGGTGCTGACCCCCGGGTTGGCCCGGACCTCCTCGACCGACTCGGCCAGGTCGGCCAGGAAACGGTCGGCCACGCCGGGCTGGGTGTGGCGCAGCGTGACCGCGATGTGGACCGCGGCGGGCCGCTGCAGGCCGTTCAGGCTCCAGCCGCGGTGGCCCATGTTCTCCATGACCTGGTAGACGTCGAGACCATCCTCGGCGGCGAAGGCGATGACCCACAGCGGATCGCCGAGGACCCGCAGCCCGGGTATGGCCGCGACGCCGTCCCGTATCTTCGCCCCGGTCAGCAGGATCCGCCGGGCCGCCTCGGTGTAGCCGCTCTGCCCGATCGAGACCATGGCCGCCCAGCAGGTGGCGGACAGGGCACCTGGCCGGCTGCCCGCGAACGTGGGGGACAGGTACAGCCCGCCCGGCCAGTCGGTGACCGCGTAGTACTGGTAGTGACGCAATTCCCTGCCGCGGTACAGCACGACCGAGGAGCCCTTGGCCGCGTACCCGTACTTGTGCGTGTCCGCCGACATCGAGGTCACGCCGGGCAGCCGGAAGTCGAAGGGGGGCACCGGGTAACCCAGCCGCCGCGCCCACGGCAGGATGAAACCGCCGAGGCACGCGTCGACGTGGCAGGCCACGCCGCCTTCGGCCGCCAGCGCCGCGATCTCGGGGATCGGGTCGATCACCCCGTGCGGGAAGGTCGGCGCCGAACCCACCACGACGGCCGTCCGCTCGCTCATGGCATCGGCCAGCTCGTCAGGATCGACCCTGAAGTCATCGCCGACCGGGACCCGCACCAGCGGCATGTCGAAGAACCGCGCCGCCTTGTCGAACGCCGCGTGCGCGGTGACCGGCGCGACGATTTCCGGCGCGGCGATGCCGCGGCGCTCGCGGGCGACGTCGCGGTAGGCCTTCATCGCCAGCAGGATGCTCTCGGTCCCGCCGGAGCTCACCGTGCCGACCACCGGCGTCTCCGCCGCCTGGTCGGCGCCGAGCATGGACGCGGTCATCGCGACGATTTCCGCCTCGAACTTGGTGGCGCTCGGCCACAGGTCCGGATGCAGCGGATTACTTTGCGACTGCGCGGCGTAGACCCGGCTGAGGAACGCCGTGTGTTCCGGATCGCCGTGGTAGACGGCGCCGGACGCGTATCCCTCGCGCCACGTGTGTTCTTCCGCTGAGGCGAGCCGCTCGACGAGATCGGCTACCTCGGCCCGGGCCAGGCCGTCGGCCGGCAGTTCCCGGAACGAAGGAAACTTGTCCCGGTAGGGCTTGAGCTGACGTTCCAGGTCGGCCATCGGGTCCGTGGCGTCAGTCACTGGGCTCCTCCTTGGTACGCGCTGGCGGCGCTCGTGGCTGCGGCACTGCCGGCTGGAAGCCTGATGGCCAGCGCGAGCCCGGCCAGGCAAATGGCCGAGAGGGTGCCCAGCGAAAGGTACGGGTTCCCGATGGCGGCCTGGACGATCAGCACCAGGACCACGCCGCCGAGGTTCCCGGACAGCAGCAGGAACCCGGCCGCACCGCCGGCGCGTTCGGGCCCGGCGTACAGTTCCGACCAGTCCAGCACGACCGGCAGGCCGGCCAGCAGGAAGAAACCGGCGGCGAACAGGACGAGCGCGTTGACGGCCGGGTTATGCACCACGGCGATCACGGCGAACGCCGCCGCCGTCACCACCACCGCGATCTCCAGCAGGCCCCGTCGCTGGTTGCGCTGCGCGACGACGCCCGGCAGCAGCCCGCCGCCGGCGATCCCTCCCACGGTCATCAGCGCGATCAGGTAGCCGCTCGCGCCGCCGTGACCGAAGTGCGTGAGGATGGAGTCGAGCCACGTCGCGACCGCGTTGAATACCCCCATCCCGACGAACAGCAGGCTGGCCAGCAGCCACATGAATCGGTCGCCCCGCAGCCAGCGCAGGGACACCGCGACCGACGGATCGCCCGGGAAAGCCGCGGGCGCCCGGATCACCGTCAGTACCCACACGGCGGCCAGCACGGCCACGGCGGCCTGGACCCTCAGCAGCAGCCTCAGGCCGCCGGCGTCGAGCAGCGGCCCGCCGGAAAGGACGGCGGCGAGAATGCCCGCGAACAGGGCCACGCTGCCGATGGAGACCGCCGTCACCCGCTCCCTGGCCGGGAAGTAGCGGCCGGCCACCTTGGTGATCGAGTTGAGCACGAACGGCTGGCCCGCCGCGGTCACGAACTGGCCCGCGAGGGCCCAGCCGTACGACGACGGGCCGGCCAGGCGCAGCAGCCCGCCGGCCGCGGTCAAGGTCGCGCCGAGGCCGAGGGCCCGCCCGAACCGGGTGTCGAGCCAGCGGCCAGCGGGCAGGGCCAGGATGACGTACACAAAGGGGAAGATGACGGCGAGATCGCCCACCGCCCCCTCGGACACCCTCATGATCTGGTGGGTCTGCGTCGTAATCGGCGCGTAGGCGAGCCACAGCCATTGGGTGCACGCGGTCAGCAGTGCATAACCGGTCAGGATAATCCACCGGTTGACCCGCACCGGTGCCACGCTCTGTGCCGTCACTGCCGCTCCGCTGCTGTGCTCGCCCTTGCATCCCTGGGGACATCTTCGTGCCTGCGATGCGGCTACGCCACCCCGAGTCAAACCCGCGACGGGGCGCCTGTGCGGGATGCGGATTCGCCTCCCGCAAGAACAGCGGGCCAACGGCTGCCCAGGCCAGCAGGCGGGGATCGTCGCGAAGTTCATCGGAGCATTCGAGGACTTCCACTGCCGCGCGGATCGCCGGCGCGCCAGGCTCGCCCTCGCCCGAGAAGATCAGCGCCATACCCCGTACGAGCAAGGCGAAGAAGGTGGTACGCCTGTCCGCGTCTGGCGGGAGGAGCGACCCGGCCCGCTCCGCCGCCCGTCGCATGGTAGCCGTATCACCGGCGTAAAGGGACGCGGCCACAACCTCGGCGAGCATCACCACGCCACGTTCCGGATCGATCGGCGCGGCCTGCTCAGCGCCGGCCAGCAGGATCTCCTGAGCTGTGGTGACTGGCCCGCGCCGGGTCGCGATCTGGCCGCGGAGGTGCTCGATCGCGACGGCCAGATTGGGAGTGAGGGCATGCCGGCCCGCCTGGTCCAGCAGCGCCACGGCACGCTCGGCCAGTCCGCCGAGCCAGGCAGCGTCGGCCGCAGCGTACATCAGCCGGCCCTGCCGCGCCTCTTCGGGGGCCAGCAGCGCCGCGCGCTCGAACGCCCGGGACGAAACTTCGTAGGCGCTGCGCTGGTAGGCGCGCTGACCGGCCTGCTCGAGCGCCGACGAGGCCGTGCCGTCGGGACCGGCCCGGCGCGCTGGCCGGCCGGAGCGCGAGCGCGCTCTCCAGCGCCATGGCAAAACGACAAGGCCGCCGTCCCCTCCTCCGGACCAGCCACAACGACAGAGTAAACCCGCAAGCGCAGCCGTTCGCTCTCGCAAGCGCTGGCCGACGCAGGTGAGTTGCCGGGACCCTGATGCGCAGCCGCCGGGCAGACGGGCCACGCGGGCAGGCGGGCCGCATACGGCCATGATCTTGCTGCGGATCGGCGAGAGGGTCCGAGGATGACTGCCACAAGGCAGCCGCGTTAAGCTGTATTTGGACCCTCCTCCTGGGGAGGCGCCGTGATGGCAGGGCCGAGAGACGAGAAGGCGGCAACTGCGGCGGGCCGCAGCCATCTGCGGGCGTCGCACGCCGACCGCGAGCAGACGATCGAAACGCTCAAAGCCGCGTTCGTGCAGGATCGGCTGACCAAGGACGAGTTCGACGCGCGAATCGGCCAGACGCTCGCCGCGCGTACATACGCGGAACTTGCCACGGTCACCTCCGATATCCCCGCCGGGCTGGCCGGAACCCAGCGGCCGCGCAAACCGCGCCGGGTGCCGGTGAATAACGCAGTCAAGTGGGGCACATCCGGATTCGTTATGCCTGCCATTCTTGCCGCCGCTTTTGCGCTCGGTTCCCTACGCGGTGACGGCGGATATGGGGCTATGGCCTTTGTGATTGCATTCGTTTATTTCGTGTTCTGGCTGTCCGTCGGCGCCGATATGCTCTGGGAATGGTATTGTACATCTTTGCCAGCGGCAAGAATGTGCGTCCGATGCGCGCACACCGCCGCATCTCACCGCGCGCCAGCGTCATGCGCAGTCCGGCTGGGTTCGCTGAAATTGTGGAGACGCTGCCCTTGCGTGGGCTATGTTCCGCCGGGGCTGTCACCAGAGACCGTCGACCTGAGCTGGGGTTGTCCCGCCTGACGGACGGGGCTGAGGCGGCAG
>JASHYW010000118.1 GCA_030042885.1 Streptosporangiaceae bacterium
GAGCAGTCGGTGAGCCAGGCGCTGGCCAGGCGCACCGAGGCCGAGGCGGTCAGCACGGGCGGGGCGGAGAACCTCAAGGCGATCCGGGTCCGGGTCCGCGAGCTGGCCGCCGACCTGGACACGGTGGTGAACACGGCGCACGGCACCGAGATCGCGCGGGCCGAGCACCGGCTGCGCCTGGCTCAGTTGTCGGAGCACGCGCTGGAGGAGTTCGGGATCGAGGCGGAGACGCTGGTGGCCGAGTACGGGCCGGAGGTGCCCGTACCGGTGACCGGCGACGAGTCCGGTGCGGCCATACCGTACGACCGGGCCGCGGCCGAGCGCCGGGCCGCCGACGCCCAGCGCCAGCTCGACCGGCTCGGCAAGATAAACCCGCTGGCCCTGGAAGAGTACGAGGCGCTCTCCGAACGTCACGCGTTCCTGGCCGCGCAGCTTGAAGACCTGCGCAAGACCCGGCGTGACCTGCTCACCGTGGTCAAGGAGGTCGACGACCGGGTGCAGGAGGTGTTCGCGTCCGCGTACGCGGACACGGCCCGTGAATTCGAGGAGCTGTTCGCCCGGCTGTTTCCCGGCGGCCAGGGCAGCCTAGTGCTCACCGAGCCGGACGACATGCTGGCCACCGGCATCGAGATCGAGGCCAGGCCGCCGGGCAAGAAGGTCAAGCGGCTCTCGCTGCTGTCCGGCGGGGAGCGGTCGCTGACCGCCATCGCGTACCTGTTCGCGATCTTCAAGGCCCGGCCCTCGCCGTTCTATGTGCTGGACGAGGTGGAGGCGGCCCTGGACGACATCAACCTGCAGCGGCTGCTTGGCGTCTTCGATGAGCTGCGGGAGAGCTCTCAGCTCATCGTGGTCACCCACCAGCGGCGGACCATGGAGGCTGCCGACGCACTGTACGGCATCACGATGCGCGGCGACGGCGTCTCCGCCGTGATCAGCCAGCAGATCGCGACCCGGCAGCCCGCCTGAGCCGAGCTACCGGGTCCCCCAGGTGCCCTGGCCGACCAGCCCGAGGGCGGCCATGCGGCCGGAATGCGCTTCGGTGAGCTTGGCGAACATCCGGCCGATCTTGCCGAGCCGCGCCGGGTCGTCACCGGTCAGGAGGCGGGCCAGCGACTCGCGTTCCGCGGTTATGCTCTCGGCCTGGCCGAACGCCTCGCCCACCAGGCGGCGGGCCCACAGCGCCAGCCGGCCGGCGACCGAGGGATCGGCCGCGATCGCCTCGCGCACCCGGGCGATCACGAAATCGGAGCGGCCGGTATCGGCTAGCACCTCGTTCACCAGGGCCCGGGTCCGCGGGTCGAGCAGGTCCGCGATCGTGCGGTAGAAGTCAGCCGAGATGCCGCCGCCGACGTGGGCCTTCACCAGCCCTTCGAGCCAGTCGGCGGGCCGGGTCCTGGCGTGGAACGCGTCCAGTCCCTGCACGAACGGCTGCATGGCGGCGCTCGGGTCGACGTCGAGTTCCTCGAGCCGCCGCCGCAGCCGGCGGAAGCGGCCGTATTCGGCCGCGGCCATTTCGGCCAGTGCCAGCTTGTCATCCAGGGACACCGCGATGGCCGCGTCCTCGGTCAGCCGGAAGAAGCCGCTCAGCGTCGCGTAGGCGAGCATCCCGAGCAGGTCGACCACGCCGTCCGCATGCTCACTGCCTTGCTGCAGTTCGGTTTCGGTCACCGGCGGCTCAGGGCGTGAGCATCCAGCATGCCCCGAAGTATATGCCCGGGCCCAGCCGGTACTATTGGCGAGGCAGAAGGAGACCCGATGGCACAACGTCGCACCGTCCTGAACGGTTCCCGGGTCTTCTGGCTGTTCCTGAAGTTCATTCTGCTCGGCCCGGCGCTGCGGCTGCTGTTCCGGCCCAAGGTCACCGGCGTGGAGTACATCCCGCATGAGGGCGGCGCCATCGTCGCGGCCAATCACGTGTCCTTCCTGGACGGGATGCTGCTGCCGCTGGTGGTCCCGCACCGCCGGGTCATGTGGCTCACCAAGGTCAAGTACATCGACAAGCCGGTGCTGCGCTTTTTCCTGACCGGGGCCGGCGTCATACCGGTCGCCACCGACGACGCCGGTACAGCGCGGGGCACGGTGACGGCGGCGGTCAAGGCCGTCCGCGACGGCCGGCTGGTCGGGATCTTCCCCGAGGGGACGCGGTCACCGGACGGCCGGCTGCACCGGGGGAAGACCGGGGTGGCCAGGATCGCGCTGGAGTCGGGCGCGCCGGTGATCCCAGCTGGGATCATCGGCACCGATCGCGCCTTCCCGCGCGGGGCCAAGCTGCCCCGCCCGCACGCGGTGCGCATCGCCTTCGGGCCGCCGATCAGGTTCGCCGTGCCTGGCGTCGAGGCGAAGGACCCGGCGCTGAACCGGGCCGTCACCGACCAGGTGATGGCGGCCATCCGCGTGCTGTCCGGGCAGGAGACCGCCGAGGTCAGCCCCGCGGCCTGACCGGGCTGGATCCCCCGCCCAACGCCCTGCGCAGGAGGGGACCTTCGGCCCTGGAATCGTCCCCGCCGCCGAGATGATCATCGCCATAGGTATTTTCGGAGTCCTTTCAGGAGCCTGCGGAGCGGACGATGACGTCACAGCCGCACGTCGTGATCATCGGTGGCGGGGCCACCGGGGCAGGCGTCGCCCACGACCTGGCCCTGCGCGGCCTGCGCGTCACCCTGCTGGAGCGCGGCGAGCTCACCTCGGGCACCACCGGCCGGCATCACGGATTGCTGCACAGCGGCGGGCGCTACGCGGTCGGTGACCAGGAGGCGGGGATCGAGTGCATCAAGGAGAACCAGATCCTCCGCCGGATCGCGCCCGGCTCGCTCGAGGAGAACGGCGGCCTGTTCGTCGCGCTGACCGACGAGGACATGGACTACCTGAACCCGTTCCTCGGCGCGTGCGAGGCCTGCGGCATCCCGGCCACCGTGCACAAGGCCGAGGCCGCGCGCCAGATGGAGCCATACCTCAATCCGGACGTCAAGGTGGCGGTCGAGGTGCCAGACGCGACGGTCGACCCGATGCGGCTGGTCCTGCGGTTCTTCGCCACCGCCCGGCGCAATGGCGCCGACCTGCGGACCTTTACCGAGGTCACCGGCCTGGCCTGCACGGCACGCACGGTGTCCGGCGTGCTGGCCCGTGACCTGGTGACCGAACGGGACTACGAGCTCACGGCGGATCTCGTGATCAACGCGGCCGGCCCCTGGTCAGGACAGATCGGCCAGATGGCCGGCGTCACCGTGCCGATGCAGCTGTCTCCCGGCGTGCTGCTGGCCGTCAGGGGGCGGTTCTGCGGCCGGGTCCTGAACCGGCTGCACAAGTCCGCCGACGGCGACATCATCGTCCCGCAGCGCAGCCTGTCCGTCGTCGGCACTACCTCGTGGGTGGTGGACGATCCGGATGTCCCGCCGGTGCCGGCCGATCACGTGGCGCGGATGTACACCGAGGGGTCCAAGCTCGTCCCCGCCATCGCCTCGGCGGAGCGCCGGTCGGCCTGGTCGGCCGTGCGCCCGCTGGTCGGCGGCGCCGCGGCGAGCACCGGCCGCGAGCTGTCCCGGACGTTCCAGTGCTTCGACCACAAGCAGACCGAGGGCGTGGAAGGCCTGGTGACGATCACTGGCGGCAAGGCCACCACGCTGCGCGGGATGGCCGAGACCACCGCCAACGTGGTCTGCGCGAAACTGGGCATTGAGACCACCTGCCGGACGGCCGAGACGGTCCTGGCGCCGCACGGGGCTTACTACACCGAACGAGGCGAGCGCTATGACCGCGACTGAACAGGCCCCCAGCCGGCTAGGTGCGGGCCAGGTGCGCAGGTTCAGGATCACCCGGCGCCGGCACGGCGCCGCGCGGTCGCGGGCCGAGGAGTTCGACGTGGCCGTCGGACCGGACACCACGCTGCTGGACGCGCTGCGTGAGATCCGCAGCCACCAGGACCGGTCGCTGACCCTGCGGTACTCGTGCTGCCATGCGTCCTGCGGCACGTGCGGCATGCGGGCCAACGGGCGCGAGGTCCTCGCCTGCGTCACACCCCTGGCCAGCCTCGGCAGCGGGCCCATCACGGTCGAGCCGCTCGCCAACGCCCGGGTGGAGCACGACCTCGTGGTCGACATGCGCGACCTGTACCAGAGCCTCGAGCCGGCCCAGCGGCCGCTGATCAGGAAGGACGAGCAGCTGGCCGGACAGGAGGCGCCCGGCCCCGCGTTCGCCCGGTACGAGGACTGCATCGAATGCGGCCTGTGCGTGTCGGCCTGCCCCATCACCGGGTCGGATCCGCTCTACCTGGGGCCGGCGGCGCTGGCCGCGGCCTGGCGCACGGTGGCCGAGCCCCGGGGCGCCGACCCGTCGCAGGTGCTCGCCTGGGCGGACGACGAGCAGGGCTGCTGGCGCTGTCACGCCAGCTTCGAATGCACCGAGGTCTGCCCGTCCGGAGTCGATCCGGCCGGCGCGGTGATGGCGCTGCGGCGGGAGCTGACCCGGCGCAAGCTCGGCCAGATCACGCGGCGAGGGAGGCACCGGCCATGAGCGCGACAGCACAGACCGGACGGTCGGCCCAGCGGCCACCACAGCGTCCGCTTCGGGGCCCGGTGCACGGCGCCGCCGGCTGGGCCAGGGGCCGTCATCTCGGCTCGGTGGCCTTCGTCACCAACCGCGTCACCGGATTGCTGCTGATCGGCTACCTGTACCTGCACCTCGGCGTGCTCTACCTGCTCACCGAGGGCTCCGGGTCGTGGGCGAGCGTGGTCCATCTGTTCAAGAACCACTACTTCGTGGCCCTGGAGTCACTGCTGATCCTCTTCATCCTGGTGCATGGCCTCAACGGGATCCGCCTCGCCCTGGTGGGGACCGGGGTGGGCGTACGCCACCAGGGGGCCTGGTTCACGGCCGCGATATCGGTGAGCGTGGGCCTGTATGTGGTGGTGGTACTGGCCATGTTTGGGGTGATATGAATGACCTGGGAAGCTCTGAGGTGATACGAGATGGTCGCTGACCTCAAGGAAGTCCGTGAGCCATCTCCCGCCCAGCGGGGGCGCGGTGGCACTACGGCCTGGATCCTCCAGGTCGTGTCCGGCGTGTTGCTTGTGCTGCTGCTCGGCGTGCACATCGTCACCCAGCACTTCGTCGTCAAGGGCGGGCTCCGTGACTATGCACAGGTCGTCAGCTATCTCTCCAACCCGGCCGTGCTGGCCGTCGAGAGCCTGTTCGTGGTGGTGCTGATCTGGCACGCCATGCTCGGGTTGCGGGCGGTACTGCTCGACTTCGGGTTCGGCCGCCGCGGTCAGGCCTTGATCACCTACGGCGTGACCGCTCTCGGCGTCGTCACGGCCGCGTACAGCTTCTGGCTCATCGCCGCGATCGCGGCCAAGGGCTGAGGGTGCCCGGCACGTGGAGGGCGCCGTCATGAGGACCCGCGCGATCTGCGCCTCAGGCGGCCGTGCTGATTACCGGCCGATGTCGATCACCGATCCTCTTCCTGCTAGGAGTCAGCATGGACGCTGAATTCTTCCGGGCGTGGATAACGTGCGCCGCCGAGGTCATCGAGGCCAACCGCGACCACCTGACCCAGCTGGACGCGGCGATCGGCGACGCCGATCACGGTATCAACCTCGCCCGCGGCTTCACCGCGGCGCTCGGCACCCTGCACGCCCATAACCTGGGGGCGGCAGCACTCGCGACGCCCGGAAGGATCCTGGCCATCACCGGCGCCACCATCATCTCCGAGGTGGGCGGCGCCGCCGGGCCGCTGTACGGCACGGCCTTCCGCCGGGCCGGGAAAGCCCTGGGCAAGGCGGCCGACGTGGACTTGCCCGCGCTGTCCGCCGCGCTGGATGCGGCGCTGGCGGGCGTCCAGGAGCTCGGCGCCGCCCGCGAGGGCGACAAGACCATGGTCGACGCGCTCGCCGCGGCGACCAGGGCTTTCCGCAAGGCGATCGCGGAGGGGGCATCGCAGGACGATGCCCTGTCCATGCTTGCAGAAGCCGCCTCGGCCGCCGCGATCGCCACCATTCCCATGCGGGCGCTGAAGGGCCGGGCGAGCTACCTGGGGGCGCGCAGCGTCGGCCACCAGGACCCCGGTGCCGCCTCGGCCGCCCTCATCCTCGGCGCCCTGCGGGACGCCGCCCGGACCGCGTCGATGACCGTACCTGGCCGATACCGCAGGCACGGGTAAACGATCAATGGCGGCCCGGGCAAGCTCCGGATCCTCAGGTGAGCGCGGACAGGATGACGCCACCGCGGCCTGCGCCCAGGTCGCGGGAGATGGCGTGGGCGGCCTCGGTGACCAAGGCGGCCAGGTCGTCGCGGATCCCGGGGGCCAGCAGGCGGCCGGCCGCGCCAACCACGCCGATGGCGCCGGCCACGACGCCGCCGCGGGCCCAGATGGGGGCGGCCAGGCCGGCGTCGCCGACGGTGGCTTCCTGGTCTTCGATCGCGTAGCCGCGCTGGCGGACCTGGCCCAGCGCGCGGGTCAGCGCGGCCCTGGTCGTCTTGGTCTTGCCGGTCAGCGGGGCCAGGTCGGCGGCCAGCGCCCGGGCCCGGGCCGCGGCGGGCAGGTAGGCCACGATCGCGTGGCCCAGCGCGCAGGCGTGCCACGGGATCGCGGCGCCGACCTCCAGGATCTGCACCGTGTTGTCCGGCCGGAACACGTGGTGCAGCACGATCACCCGGGACCCGGACAGGGTCGCGACCCAGACCGCCTCGCCGGCCCGCTGGGCCAGCGACTCGGCCCACCGCAGCGAACGCGCGCGCAGCTCCGACCCGTCCAGGTAGGCGTTGCCGAGCTGCAGCACGCCCGGTCCCAGGCTGTACTTGCCCGTGTCGGGATCCTGCGCGACCAGGTCGTGCGCCTCCAGCGTGCGCAGCAGCCCGTGCACGGTGGGCTTGGCCAGCCCGACCCGCTCGGCGATCTCGGTCACGCCGAGACGCGGCGTCCCCGACCCCAGCACAGCCAGGATCTGCGCCGCACGGTGGACCGACTGGATCATGTCATCACTTCATGTCATCACTTCAGCAAAACCGAACCCTATTCAGCATGCATCGCTGTACCGCCGCCGGGCACGGGACGGCCCGGCCCGGCGGCGAAGGCGCCGCGAACCTGGCCGCGCCATGCAGGGAGCTGGCTCCTGACATGGAGTTCACGAGGCCGTTGCGGAAGATGTCGCCGCTTGCGGTCCATGATCGGAAGCTGGCTGATCCCTCTTGACCGGCCCCGGTACCAGGTTTATGTTTTGTGAAACGGAGTTCGGCGATGTCAAACAAGTTAAGGATAGCCTACCGCGGAGGAGGTGAGAAGCCCCGGCCGCGCGGGGGGCCCAGGGCGGAATCCAAGGCAGCGCCCTAGTTTCCGCTTCACGTCACACACACGCGTAACAAGGGTGCTACGCGCGACCAGAGCAATCCTGGCCGCGTGATTGCGATGCATGCGGGCCGTACCGCATGCGCAAGAACGGTTAGGAGGGTGGAAGTGGCTGATATAACTCCTTTGCGGGGAGAAGGCCGCACAGTCGGCCGGATCGCCGGCATATGGGGCGAGTGCCTGGCGGAGTTCTTCGGAACGTTCGTCCTGATCGTTTTCGGTGACGGCGTGGTGGCCATGGCGGTGGCCGCCCTGCCCGGCTCGGGGCGCACCGCGACTCCCACGACGATCTTCGTCGGGGTCGGCGACTGGCTGCTGATCGCGTTCGGGTGGGGTTTCGCCGTCTGCATGGCGGTCTACGTCGCAGGCGGCGTGAGCGGCGCTCACATCAACCCGGCGGTCACGCTGGCGCTGGCTGTCCGGCGCAAGTTCCCGTGGCGCAGCGTCGGCTGGTACTGGCTCGCGCAGGTGGTCGGCGCGTTCGTCGGGGCCGCTCTGGTCTACCTGCTTTTCCACGAGGCTATCTACGCGACCAACATAGCGAGGGCTACCCCGAGGAGCTCGGGCTCGGCGCTGGCGACGTTCTCGATCTTCGCCACGTTCCCGGCCAAGTACTACGCCGGATCGGTCTGGCTCCCGTTCCTCGACGAAATTGTCCTCACCGCATTCCTGCTCATCTTCGTCGTGGCCATCACGGACTCCAGGAACCAGCTGCCCGGGTCGAACCTGCCGCCGCTGCTCATCGGCTTCGCGGTGTTCGCGATCGGCGCGTCCCTCGGCGCCAACACCGGTTACGGCATCAACCCGGCCCGTGACTTCGGGCCCCGGCTTTTCGCCTTCGTCGCGGGGTGGGGAAAGGTGGCCCTTCCCGGGACCTACAGCGCGCCCGGATTCCACTTCAGTAACTACTGGTGGATACCGATAGTCGGGCCGCTGATCGGCGGCGTCATCGGCGTGCTCCTCTACGACTTCTTCATCGGCGACGTCCTGCACGCCAGGATAAAGCTGCACGAGGAAGTCCCGGTCGGCCGGGCCGGCCCGGAGCGCGAGGCCGGCGAGGCCGCCTGAGGGTGAGTCCGGACGGGCCACCGGCCCGGTGCCGTGCGCCAGTTCGGTGGCCCGTCTTCCGCCCACAACCAGCCGGAAGCTAAGGCACAGGAGGCCTGGAAAGATGAAGAAGCTCATTAACGACCCGGCCGACGTCGTCAAGGAAGAACTGCAAGGCGTCGCCCTCGCGCACGCGGACCGGGTGCGGGTCATGACCGATCCCAATGTCGTGGTCAGGGCGGATGCGCCGGTTGCGGGCAAGGTCGGCCTGGTATCCGGCGGCGGGTCGGGGCACGAGCCCATGCACGGCGGTTTCGTCGGCATGGGCATGCTCGACGCGGCCTGTCCCGGCGAGGTGTTCACCTCGCCCACCCCTGACCAGATGCTGGCCGCCACCAAGGCGGTCGACGGCGGCGCCGGGGTGGTGCACGTCGTGAAGAACTACACCGGCGACATCCTGAACTTCGAGATGGCGGCGGACCTGGCCCGGGAGGAGGGCATCGAGGTCGAGTCGGTCGTGATCGACGACGACGTGGCCGTCCAGGACAGCCTGTACACCGCGGGCCGCCGCGGCGTCGGGACGACCGTGCTGGCCGGGAAGATCTGCGGGGCCGCGGCCGAGCAGCGCAGGTCGCTGGCGGAGGTGGCGGAACTGTGCCGCAAGGTGAACGCCCACGGCCGCAGCATGGGGATGGCGCTCACCTCGTGCATCGTGCCGGCGGCGGGCAAGCCCACCTTCGAGCTCGGCGAGATGGAGATGGAGATCGGCATCGGCATCCACGGCGAGCCGGGGCGGGAGCGCAAGGTGGTCGCGCCCGCGCGCGAGGTCGTGGAAATGCTCGCGACGCCCATCGTGGACGACCTGCCGTTCACCGCGGGCGACCGCGTCCTCGCCTTTGTCAACAGCATGGGCGGGACGCCGATGATCGAGCTCTACGTCGTCTACAACGAGCTGCACAGGTTCCTGGCCGGCCGCGGCATCGAGATCAGCAGGAACCTCATCGGGCCGTACATCACCTCGCTGGAGATGCAGGGCTGCTCGATCACGCTACTGAAACTCGACGACGACCTGACCGCGCTGTGGGACGCCCCGGTCAACACGCCGGGCCTGCGCTGGGGTGCTTAGGTGCCGTTTTCCTGTGACCAGGTCTACGGCTGGATCAGGGCGTTCGCCGCCACGGTCGCGGAGAACAAGGACTACCTGACCGAGCTGGACTCCGCTATCGGCGACGCGGATCACGGCATCAACATGAACCGCGGCATGCAGGCGGTGCTCGCGAAGCTGGGAGGGGACGGCCAAGCCGACGTCGGCGCTCTGCTGAAAACCGTCGGCATGACCCTGGTCTCCACCGTCGGCGGTGCGGCTGGCCCGCTCTACGGCACCCTGTTCCTCCAGATGGGCTCGTCGGCGGCGGGCAAGCCGGACCTGTCGGGCGAGGACTGGGCGGCCGCGCTGGCGGCCGGGGTGGCCGGCGTGCAGCGCCGGGGCAAGGCCGAGCTCGGGGACAAGACAATGATCGACGCCCTGGTGCCCGCGGTGGAGGCACTCCGGTCTTCGCTGGCCGGCGGCGCCACCGCGGGCGAGGCGCTACGCCGGTCGGCGGAGGCCGCGCGGGAGGGCATGATCGCGACCATACCGCTGGTGGCCCGCAAGGGCCGGGCCAGCTACCTGGGCGAGCGGAGCGCCGATCACCAGGACCCAGGGGCGACGTCGTCCTGGCTGCTCCTGCAGACAGCAGCGGAGACGCTCGCAGCCAAGGAGAGCTAGTAGCAGCAAGGAACGTGACAAAGGAGACACAAATGGCTGACTATGCAGCAGCGCTGGACCAGGGCACGACCTCCACGCGCTTCATGATCTTCGACCACCGGGGCCAGGTCGTGGGCATCGACCAGAAAGAGCACGAGCAGATCTACCCGAAGCCGGGCTGGGTGGAGCACAACGCCAACGAGATCTGGGAACGCTGCCAGGAGGTCATCCAGGGTGCCCTGAGCAAGGCCAATCTCTCGCCCTCGGACCTCGCCGCCGTCGGCGTCACCAACCAGCGCGAGACCACGGTGGTCTGGGACCGCAACACCGGCGAGCCGGTGCACAACGCGGTGGTCTGGCAGGACACCAGGACCGCCGGGATCTGCAACGAGCTGTCGGCCAACGGCGGCCAGGACCGGTTCCGGCCCACGACCG
>JASHYW010000119.1 GCA_030042885.1 Streptosporangiaceae bacterium
CGCGTCGATCTTCGTCGTCAGCACGTCCTCCGGGGCCTCACGGAACGTGTTCCACGGCGTCGGGTTGGTCCAGCCCATGGAGGCCAGGTAGAAGCCGCCGATGTCGATCACCTTGCTCTCGGCGAAGCTGACGCACGGGGACTGCTCGATGATGTCGTCGATCTCCCAGATGTCGTCGTTCCCGCCGTTCAGGATGCAGGGGATCTCGCCACCGCGCAGCTTGCTGTCCGCCATGTCGAGCCACAGCTCCAGGCCCTTGGTCATCTCCTGGGTGAACCTGCGGTCGACCGAGCCGTCCTCCTGACTCAGGGCGTCGAGCTCATCGGTGGACATCACCGCCGGGTAGTACCCACGGTCGCGGATCCTGCGCTTGATGTCGTCCAGCTCGGCCTGGGTGGCCAGCTGGACCCGCTGGCCGCCGAACGTGACCTCCCAGTAGCCGGGGGACGTGGCCACGATGGGGACCATGACCTTGCCGGTCACGTCCCCGCCGAGCACCACCATGTCGGCCTTGTAGAAGGCGGCGGAGTTCAGGAACTTTCGCCAGCAGATCTCAGAGCCATGGATGTCCGTGGCGAAGAACACTTTCATCTCATGCGCCTTCCCTTGTAACAGACCCGGCCGGGATCAGTGGTCCACTTCTTCCGGCAGTTCGTACCAGCGGACCCGCTCGCCGACCCTGGCCCTGGTCTTCCACTTGAGCCCCTTCGGCACCGTCTCCGCGATCTCGTGCAACTGCTTGGCCTGCGTCAGCGCGTCGTACCTCGGATACGGCGGCGCCAGGCCGGGCTGCGAGGCGAGCAGGTCCGGCAGCTTGGTCAGGTTGCCGGTCACGGTGCGCCACCACCCCCAGTCCCCGGAGAGCACCGAGCCGAACCGGCCGGGGTCGATGTACGGCCGGGCGCCGTCCGGCCCGACCCGGACCCCGGACAGCAGGTGGAAGATGTCGTGCGCGTCCTTGGCGTTGAGCTCGACGATCTGGAGCTTGGTCAGCAGCAGGTCGGCCGGGTCCAGGGTAGGTGAGGCGGAGCCGAACGACGGCCGCAGGTCCAGCGTGTGGCACATCGACAGCTTGTCCACCATGACGTCGATCGGCCGCCCGGACGGGCCGGTGAAGTACATCTGCTGGTGACCGTTCAGGCTGTTGAAGCGCTTGTCGGGCTCGCAGCCCGCGCGCTCCAGGTGCTCGGCCACCTTGCGCCAGTTCTTGCCCTGGCAGGCCAGGTCGATGTCCTGGCCCGCGCGCTGCCGGGGGGGAAAGTCGGGGCATAGCACGCGCACCCCCAGGCCGCCGAGGATCTTGAGCCGGTGGCCCGCATCCGCCGCGCCTCGCACCAGCGAGACCGCCTCGGGCAGCGGGTCGCCCGCCGCGCCAGGGCCGGGGCCGACCCCCTGAACCCCCTGAACCCCCTGGACCCCCTGCCCCAGGCCCCCTTGAGTTCCGTATGGTGTGGTCATGCCCGCTTCGCTCCTCGCTGTGCTCACACCGATGCCGTGTGCCACCGGTGCCTTTCGATCATGGTGACGTGACGGCCGGTCTGTCTAGTTTCACGTTAAAGAATCCCACGTTGTGGTGCTGGATGGTACACCGACGGTCCGTTCGGTACCTGGAAAGATCTTCAATATGCCCGAACGGACCTCCGTTTCACGTGTCCTTGCTGGTGCTTGGGCTGTGCCGGTAGAACGCCACAGGCTCGGGCGGCAGCGGTGTCTGGCCGAGGATCAGGTCGGCGGCCTTCTCCGCGGTCATCATGACCGGCGCGTAGATGTTGCCGTTGGTGACGTACGGCATGACCGAGGCGTCGACCACCCGCAGCCCGTCCAGGCCGTGCACCCGCAACGACCCGGGGTCGGTCACCGCCATCGGGTCGGTGCCCATCTTGGCCGTGCACGACGGGTGCAGCGCGGTCTCGGCGTCCCTGGCCACCCAGGCCAGGATCTCCTCGTCGGTCTGCACCTTGGGGCCGGGGGACAGCTCGCCCGCGTTGTACTCGTCGAAGGCTGGCTGGGTCAGGATTCCCCTGGCCACCCTGACCGCCTCGACCCACTCCCGCCGGTCGGTCGGGGTGGACACGTAGTTGAAGCGCAGCGCGGGATGGACGTCGGGGTCGGGAGCGGTGATCATGACGGTGCCGCGCGAGTCGGAGTACATCGGGCCGATGTGTACCTGGTAGCCGTGACCGCCCGCGGGCTGGGAGCCGTCGTAGCGGATCGCGATCGGCAGGAAGTGGAACATCAGGTTCGGGTACGCCACGTCGTCGTTGCTGCGGACGAAGCCGCCGGCCTCGAAGTGGTTGGTGGCGCCGGGCCCGGTCTTGGCGAATAGCCACTTGGCGCCGACCAGGGGGCGGTTGCGCCACTTCAGCGCGGGCGCGACCGACACCGGCTGCTTCGAGCCGCACTGGATGTAGACCTCCAGGTGATCCTGCAGGTTCTGGCCCACGCCGGGCAGGTCGGCGACCACCTCGATGCCCAGCCGGGCCAGGTCCGCCCCGGGCCCGACGCCGGACAGCTGGAGCAGCTGGGGCGAGTTGATCGCCCCGCCGCACAAGATGACCTCGCCGGCCCGGACCCGCTTGACCTTTCCCCGGTGCCGGAACTCCACGCCCACGGCGCGCTGGCCGCGGAAGATGATCGCCGTGACGAAGGCGCGGCAGGCCACGGTGAGGTTGGCGCGGCTCATCACCGGGTGCAGGTAGGCACGCGCGGCGGACAGGCGCATGCCTTTGTGGATGTTCCGGTCGAAGGCGGCGAAGCCCTCCTGCCGGTAGCCGTTCACGTCGTCGGTGAGCGGGTACCCGGCCTGCTGCACGGCGGCGAAGAACGCACGGAACAGCGGGCTGGTCGCCGGGCCGCGCTCGAGCACCAGCGGCCCGGACCGGCCACGGAACTGGTCGCGGTCGTCGCTGGCCAGGCAGTTCTCCATCCGCTTGAAGTAAGGCAGGCAGTGCGCGTAGTCCCAGTCGGCCATGCCGGGGTCGGCGGCCCAGCGCTCGTAATCCATCGGGTTGCCGCGCTGGAAGATCATCCCGTTGATGCTGCTCGACCCGCCAAGGACCTTTCCCCTGGCGTGGTAGATCCGCCGCCCGTTCAGGTGCGGCTCGGGCTCGCTTTCGTACTTCCAGTCGTAGAAGCGGTTGCCGATGGGGAAGGTGAGCGCGGCGGGCATGTGGATGTACGGGTCCCAGATGTAGTCCGGCCGCCCGGCCTCGAGCACCAGCACCCGGTGGCCCGGGTCGGCGGACAGCCGGTTCGCCAGCGCGCTGCCTGCCGACCCGCCGCCGACAATGACGAAGTCGTACATTACTTCCCTCTCGCTCGCCCTGCTCGTCCCGGCGGCCGCCCACCTCCCACCCGATACACCTTTAGCCTCCCCACCCCCCTACACCTTTGGTTCGGCGGGGTCAAGCCTGGGTGGCGGCGTCGAGGTTCTCGCGGACGGTCTGGGTCATGTGATGATCGG
>JASHYW010000120.1 GCA_030042885.1 Streptosporangiaceae bacterium
CGGAGGAGACGATCAACGTGCTGCTGACCGTCATGTCCGAGGGCGAGATCAACGTGCCCCGGCTCGGCCGCGTCCCCGCGGGCCGGAACTTCCGGCTGGTCGCGGCCATGAACCCGTACGACTCGGTGGGCACCTCCCGGCTGTCGATGGCCCTGTACGACCGGACCTGCCGGATCTCGGTGGGATACCAGGACGCCGAGCAGGAGCGACAGATCGTCCGGCTCGCGGCCGAGCACGCCAAGCCCGCCCTGGTCGCCGAGGCCGTCGATCTCGCCCGGGCCACGCGTGAGCATCCCGACCTGCGCTCGGGCGCCTCAGTCCGGGGCGCCATCGACTATGCCCGGCTGGTGCCCGAGCTGGCCGAGATCCGTTCGGTCTCCGCCGACGACTGGCAGGCCGGCCTGGACGCGGCCCTGACCACCTTGTCCGGCCGGGTGCGGCGGCACGAATCGTGCCGCCGGTCGGCCGACCAGATCATCGAGGAGATCTTCCGGCGGGTGCGGGCCGCTGCGCTGCCGGGCGACGGGCCGGGAGGGGAGACCAGCCCGGGGGAATGACCGGCCCGTCGGCCGCCCCTGGCGCCGGCGGGCCGCGCCCCAAGTCCGGACGACCCGAGGGCAGGACCGTCGGGCGGCACGAGCTGGCCCGCCATGCTCGCTTTGCCGAGATCAGCCCCGAGGTCGGGGTGCTCGACGAGCAGGCGATGGGCCGGGCCCTGGCCGAGGACCCGACAGCCTTCGAGCTGCTCGCAGCCATGACCACCGCCACCGACGAACGCCTGCGTGCCGCCGCGATCCGGCTCAGCTCGCGCATCGTGCTCGACCGCTCCCGGGCCGGGCGCGCCTCGGTGCGCGGGGTCTCGCGGCTGCGGGCCGCCAGGGGCGCTACCGACGGCGACCTGGACATCGACGCGTCGATCGAGGGCGTCTCGGCGGCCCGGACCGAGGCCCGGCCCGTCGGGCACGACGACCTGACCACGGTGCACTGGGCCAGGCCGCGCACGGCCTTCGCGGTGGTGGTCGACCGGTCGGGCTCGATGAGCGGCCCCAGGCTGGCGGCGGCCGCGACCGTCGCTGCCGCGTGCGCACTGCGCGCCCCGGAAGAACATGCCGTGCTGTCCTTCGCGGGGACCGTCGACGTCATACGGCCCCTGGTCAGCGACGTCGCCCCCGCGCTGGTGGCGGAGCGGCTGCTCCGGCTCTCCGGGCACGGCGTGACCCGGCTGGCGGACGCGTTGAAGGCCGCCCGGGAGCAGCTGGCCCAGGCCAGGGCCCGGCGCAGGGTTGTCATCCTGCTGTCCGATTGCCGCAGCACCGACGCCGACGACACCGTGGAAACGGCCTGCAGCCTGCCGGAACTGATCATCCTGGCCCCGGCAGGCGATCACGAGCAGGCGGCACGGCTCGCCGACCTGGCCGGAGCGCGGTGGGGCATCGTCTCCCACCCGCTGGAGGCGGCCTCGGCCCTTGACCAGCTGCTAGACGCCGGGCTTGTTCCTGACCCGCTCGAGGTATTCAACCCGGGCAAAGGGTAGGCCGGGATCAGTACTATCGGCACCATGCCCGACCAGACATCAGAACGGCCGCAGGACGAAGCTCAGGATGAGGTGGCGGGGCTCGACACCCGGCACGCGCACTCGGCCCGCGTCTACAACTACTGGCTGGGCGGCAAGGACAACTTCGCCGCGGACCGGGAAGCAGCCGAGCAGGCCATCGCCGCCAATCCCGGGATCGTTGCGGACGTGCGGGCGAACCGGGCGTTCCTGGTCCGCGCGGTGCGTTACCTGGCGGCCGAACGCGGCGTCCGCCAGTTTCTCGACATCGGCACCGGGCTGCCCACCGCCAGCAACACCCACGAGGTAGCGCAGGCGGTCGCCCCTGACGCGCGGATCGTGTATGCGGACAATGACCCGATGGTGCTGGCCTATGCCCGGGCCCTGCTCACCAGCACCCGGGAAGGTGCCACGGCGTACCTCGATGCCGATCTGCGCGATCCTTCGGCCATCGTGCGGGCGGCCTCGGCAACCCTGGACTTCAGCCAGCCGATTGCCCTCATGCTGTTGATCATCTTGCACCTGATCCCGGAGGCCGATGACCCGTACGGCATCGTGGCCAGCCTGGTGGGAGCCCTGCCGGCCGGCAGCTACCTCGTGCTCTCGCACCCGGCCAGCGACATCCGCGCGGCGGAGATGGCCGACATGACCAAGCGGGTGAACGAGCGGATGAGCGGGCCGAAGGCAACCATGCGTGACCGGGCGGCGATCACCCGGTTCTTCGACGGGCTCGAGTTGCTCGAGCCGGGCGTCGTCCAGCCCCAGCTGTGGCGTCCCGACCCGGGTATCACCGGCCCGCCCCAGGTCACGGCCTGGTGCGGAGTCGCCAGGAAGCCATAGCCCAGGTATCCCGGGGGCCGCGTTGGCGAGTGCGTCCCGCCGTCCCGGGCCGGCGGGACGCACTCTGGGGCCCAATCCAGCGCGGCTTTTGACCGGGCGCCGCAAGGAGCCACCACAAATATCAGCGACGAGCCTGACCATCTACTGGATAGCCACTGCATATAAATCTAGTATTTCCCTAACGATTCCTGGTTATTAGCAGTAAATCAGCTGGATAAGCCACGATGTCGATGACCGCGGCCATGCCTTCAGCGCAGGCGCCTTACCTGTCCTCCCACCCGTTGCGGGTGATGACAGCCTCGGCTCCCGGCGGCCAATGTCGAAGCTAGCCAGTCCGCCACGCCCTAAAGTCGGCACCGAGCCGTGGCCATATCGGAGAAACTGGGTGGACCCGTAAAACCTCGATCGAGGGGATGCCGATCATGCCGTTGCACGACCGTGAGACGATCCGTGACCAGTTCGAGGACTGCGTGTTTGCTGACCGGGACCTGACCAGGCCGGTCGCCAAGTACCGGTTCCCGCAGCAAGGTACCGTGCCCAGGGACGCGTTCCAGCTGGTGTCCGACGAGCTGATGCTGGATGGCAACGCACGGCAGAACCTGGCCACGTTCTGCCAGACGTGGGAGGAGCCCGAGGCTCTCGCGCTGATGGCGCTGTCGGTCAACAAGAACATGATCGACAGGGACGAGTACCCGCAGACCGCCGAGATCGAGCGGCGGTGCGTGCACATGATGGCCGACCTGTGGAACGCGCCCGAGGCGGCCAACACCATCGGCACCTCGGCCATCGGCTCGTCGGAGGCCTGCATGCTGGCGGGGATGGCGGCCAAGTGGCGGTGGCGGGCCAGGCGGCGGGCCGAGGGCAAGCCGGCCGGCAACCCGAACTTCGTCTGCGGCCCGGTTCAGGTGGTCTGGCACAAGTTCGCCCGCTACTGGGACGTCGAGATCCGCGAGGTCCCGATGGCGCCCGGCCGGTACGGCATGGATCCGGCCTCGATGCTCGAGCGGGTCGACGAGAACACGATCATGGTCGTGCCGACCCTGGGGGTCACCTACACCGGCGCGTACGAGCCGGTGGAGGCGATGGCGGCTGCGCTGGATAAACTTCAGGCCGACACCGGCCTGGACATCGACATTCACGTGGACGCGGCCAGCGGCGGGTTCCTGGCCCCGTTCTGCGCGCCGGGCGTGGTCTTCGACTTCCGGCTGCCCCGGGTCAAGTCGATCAGCTCCTCGGGGCACAAGTTCGGGCTGGCCCCGCTGGGTGTCGGCTGGGTCGTCTTCCGGGACGCCGCCGGGCTCCCGGAGGACCTCATCTTCCATGTCAACTACCTGGGCGGCGACATGCCGGTGTTCCAGATCAACTTCTCCCGGCCGGCCGGGCAGATCATCGCCAGCTACTACAACTTCCTCCGGCTCGGCCACGAGGGCTACCGCAAGATCCAGAATGCCTCGTATGAGATCGGCCAGTACCTCGCGACCGAGATCGTCAAGCTGGGCCCGTTCGAGCTGCTGTGTGACAGCAACCCGAACACCGGGATCCCCACCGTCACCTGGCGGATCCGCGAGGGCGAGGACCCCGACTACACGCTGTTCGACCTGGCCGACCGGCTCCGGACCCGGGGCTGGCAGGTGCCCGCCTACACCCTGACCGGGTCGGTCTCCGACATCGCCGTGCAGCGCATCCTGGTCCGCCTCGGCGTCAGCCAGGACATGGCCTCCCTGCTCCTGGACGACTTCCGCGACGCGGTGGCTCACTTCGGCAAGCACCCGGTTACCGTGTCGATGACCAAGGAGGAATCGGGCGGATTCAGCCACCTGTAGCGCGCGCGATGCCCCGGATGATGCAGCGGAAGCCCAGGTGGGAGGTGGAGGTGTCGATCGCCTCACCTTGCCGCGCCGCGGGGCGGTAACGCAGGCAGTAGTTCGGGGCGCACAGGTGGGAGCCGCCCTTGATCACGCGGCGGGGAATATGCGCCCCGGGCTCGCCGGGAAAATGATCCCCGCGGCCCATCCGGCGGACCTGAACGCGGCGCAGCCACCTCACCGATGACGGGTCGCATGAGCCAGGCGCGGAGGACGGTCATCCTGGCGACGACCGGCCGGTGTCTGCTTGCCACATCTGGTGGTAGCTGCCGTCGGCGTGGATCAGCTGAGCGTGCGTGCCGCGCTCGACGACCTTCCCGTCACCAAGCACGACTATCTGGTCGAGCTGATCGAGCCCGTCGAGGTCGTGCGTGATGAGCAGGGTCGCGCGTCCTTCGGTCGCAGTCAGGAGATCTCCCATGAGCGCGCGGCCTGTGTCACGGTCGAGGTGGGCGGTGGGCTCGTCGAGGATCAGCAGCGCGGGATCAGCGAGCAAGGCGCGGGCCAGCGCCAGCCGCTGGCGCTGGCCGCCGGAAAGCGCCGCGCCATGGGCGCCGACTGGCGTGTCCCAGCCGAGCGGGAGCGACCGGATCCAGTCCAGCAATCTGGCCCGGGCGGCCGCGTCGGCGAGCTGGTCGTCGGTGGCGCCGGGCCGGGCCAGCCGGAGATTGTCCCGGAGCGACGCGTCGAAGATGTGCGGATCCTGCGGGCAGCCGCCGATCTCCGTCCGGACGTCATCGGCGGCATAGCTGGCCAGGTCATGGCCGTTGAGGGTGGCGCTGCCCGCGCTGAGGTCGACGAAGCGGAGCAGGACGGCGGCCACCGTGGACTTCCCGGCGCCGCTGGGCCCGACCAGGGCGACCCGCCGTCCCGGCAGGAGGTCGAGATCGATGCCGTCCAGGGCGGCAGGACCACCGGGCTGGTAACGGACCTGGGCCCCGCGCAGCGTTACTCGTAGCAGGCCGTCGGGCAGCGGCCGCGGCGTAACGGGCTCGCGAACAGGGTCGGGCGCGTCCAGAACCGCCGCGATCCGGCGAGCCGACCGGCGGGCCTGTCCGAGCTGGATCGCCGCGGCAGGCAGCAGCGTGACGGCCTCGAAGGAGGCAAGCGCGGTCAGGGTCAGCACGGCCAGCGGGACCCTGGTCAGAGCGCCGTTCCCGGTGGCGGCGACCCCGAGCAGCAGGACGCCCCACAGGGTCAGCCCGGCGATGGCGGAACTCAGCCCGGTGCTGAGGCCGGACACCGCGGCGTTCCGGCGGGCCTGCCTGGTCAGGTCGGCGTCCGCCGCCGTCACCGCGGCCAGAGCGGTCTCCTGGGCGCCGAAGGCGTGCAGGTCCGCCGCGCCAGCCAGCAGGTCGGTGAATGTCGCGGCCAGCTGGCCCCGGGCCGGCGCTATGCGCTTCGCGGCGCCGCGTGCGATCACGGCGGCGAGTACCGGGATGCCGATCCCGGCGGCCAGCAGCCCGCCGGCGAGCATGGCCCCGGCGGGCGCGAGGATCAGCAGGCAGGCGGTGACCGCCCCGGCTCCGACCAGCGCGGCGGCCAGCGGCGGGGTAATGCCCCTGATGAACAGGTCCTGCGTGGCGTCCACGTCGGAGACCAGCCGGGCGAGCAGGTCGCCGGAGGAGAACGCGGTCAGCCCGGCCGGGGCCAGCCGTTCCAGCCGCCGGTAGATGCTGACCCTGACGTCGGCCAGGATTCGGAACGCGGCGTCATGCGACTCGAGTCGTTCGAAATAACGGGAGACTCCCCGGCCGGCGGACAGGGCGCGGACCGCGACGACCGCGGCCGAGATCGCAATGATGTTGGGATGCTGCGACGCGCGGGCGAGCAGGAACCCCGAGACCGCCAGCAGCGCCACGCCGCAGCCGGTGGCGGCGGCACCCGCGGCGACCGCGAGCATCAGCTGGCCGCGCAGCGGCCGGGCGAGGGCGAGCAGCCGCAGCAGCGGATCACGCCCGTTCGCATGCGACCGCGGGCTCGGCTGGAGTGCGGAGGTCATGGCGTGACCGCCAGTCCGGCTCGCTGGTCGTGCGTCAGGAGGGGATCAGCAACACAGGTGAGGCGGCCGTGGTCGAGGGTCAGGATCCGGGTGGCGTGGTCGGGCCGCAATGGCGGCCGGTGAGTAATAAGGATGACCGTGCAATCGGCCATCTGCTCTTCGATGGCGGTGATGATCCCGTCCGCGCTGACCGGGTCGAGATGGGCGGTGGGCTCGTCGAGCAGCAGGACCGGAGCGCGGCGCAGGAATGCCCTGGCGAGGGCGATTTTCTGCCGCTGCCCGGCTGACAGGCTCCGGGCGCCCTCCGCCAGGACCGTGTCGTAGCCGCGATGCAGCCGCCGGATGAAGTCATCGGCCCCGGCCAGGCGGGCGGCCGCCACGATGTCCTCGCGGCGGGCGCCGGGCTCTCCCAGGGCGATGTTCTCGGCGATGGTCGTGGTGAACAAGTGCGGATGCTGGGGGACCCAGGCCATCTGGGACCGCCAGCGATCGGCCGGGATGCGGGCCAGGTCCATGCCTCCGGCCGTGATGGCCCCGCTGGTCGGCGTGGCGAAACCGAGCAACAAGGCGAGCAGCGAGCTTTTCCCCGCGCCGCTCGGGCCGGTCACGATGATCTTCTCGCCGGGCCGGATGGTCAGGCTTACCCGGTCGAGAGCTGGCCGCCCCCGGCCCGGGTAGCTGAGGGTCAGCGCCTCGAGCGCGATGTCCTCTCGGCCCAGATCGACGTCGGCGCTCGGAGCGCCCGCGACGCCGCCACTGGCCACGGCCACGTCCGGTCCGGTCGCGGCCGTCGTGGCGGGAGCGGGCAGCGCACTGGGCTGGCCGCCAACGGGGGTGTCGAGAACTTCGAAAGTGCGCTGCGCGGCGGCGGCACCCTCGGTGCTGGCATGGAATTGAGCCCCGGCGTTGCGCAGCGGCAGGAAGGCCTCGGGAGTGAGCAGCAAGACCAGCAGCGCCGTCTGATAGCCGACGTGGCCGGCCAGCAGCCGGAGGCCGATCTCCACGGCGACCAGCGCGGTGGCCAGCGCCGCGATGAGCTCCAGGGCCAGGGCTGACAAGAACGCCACCCGCAGCGTGGTCATGGTCGCCTTGCGGTGAGCGCTGGCGAACTCCTTGATCGTTTCTTCCTGGGCCCGGGCCCGTCCGAACAGCTTCAAGGTCGGCAGGCCGGCCACCACATCGAGGAAGTGCCCGCCGAGCAGGGCCAGGAGCCGCCACTGCCGCTGGGTCTGGGCCCGGGTGTGCCATCCGATCAGGACCGCGAACAGCGGGATCAGCGGCAGCGTCGCCGCGATGATCACCGCGGACACCCAGTCCGCGAACGCGACCCGGACCAGGACCGCCAGCGGGACCACCACGGCCAGCACCAGTTGAGGCAGGTACCGGGCAAAATAGTCATCCAGGCCGTCAAGCCCCTTGGTCGCCAGCGTCGTGATCTCCCCGGCCTTCTGACTGCCGAGCCAGGCCGGGCCCAGCCGCAGGGCGTGGGCGCTGAGCCGCCGCCGCAATCGCGACTTCACCTCCGCCGCCGCGCGCAGCGCCGCGGCCTCACCGCCTGAAGCTGCGGCGGCCCGGGCGGCCAGCACCACTCCGAGCCAGGCCAGCGTCCAGGACAGCGCCCGGATCCCGGTGCCGCGCGCCGCGCCCGCCAGTGCCTGCGACAGCAGGCCGGCCTGGAGCAAGATCAGGACCGTGCCGGCCAGGCCCAGCCCGGTCGTGACCGCCAGATACCCCCGCGCCGCCCCGGCCTGACGCAGCAGCCGCGGATCAACTGGCCTCACGTATACCGATGCTGGATCCGGGGGCCGTGCACGTCATCACCCACCACGAGTGATGGCCAGTCCGCACCATACGATGAAATCCGATGATGGCCACGTACGATCTGCTTGCCCCGCACTACGATGCCGTGACCGGAGATGCCGCGACCGAGGCGGCGTTCATACGCGGCATCGTCGAGCGGCGTCATGGCCAGGCTGTGACCCTGCTGGATCTCGCCTGCGGAACCGGGGCCATGACCGCGCTGCTGGCCGGCGCGTACCAGGTAAGCGGCCTGGACATCTCACCTGGCATGCTGGCCGTGGCCCGCCAGAAGCTACCCGGCCGGACCCCGCTGCATCAGGCGGACATGACCAGCTTCAGCCTCGGCGTCAGGTTCGACGTGATCGTCTGTGCCTACCAGGGCATCAATCACCTGCTCAGTCTGCGCGCGTGGCAGAGTGCTTTCGATTGTGTTTACGAGCACCTCAACGAGGGTGGCCTGTTCGTCTTCGACATCACCACGGTCGGCCACCTCATGAAGATGGCAAGCAGCCCGAGGATAGCTCAGGAGTTCGACGGTAATTATCTGCTGATAAGAGTGCGCCCGGCCGACCAGACCGACGAGATGGTATTCGACTGGCACATCGAAGTATATGAGCTCCAGCCTGACGGGAGGTACCGGCTGCTGACCCAGACCGTCAAGCTGAGGTCATTTCCGCTGGCCGCCATACAGGAAACGCTGCGCGCGAGGTTCATCGACATAGAAATTCTTGATGACCGCGGCTGCTCGGCCGATGAACAACGCATGGACCGTGTCTGGTTTTCGTGTGCCAAGCCTGCGTGACCCATTCCAAGGCTGCCGCGCTACCCTCATCCTCAGCAGGTGAGGCGCTGCAGCCTGAACCGGCGCACGATGGACCAGTGACCATGCCATCGGATCCGCGCACGCTCCTACGCAGCCGCAGTTATCTGCAGCTGCTGGTCATCGCGGCAGTTCTCGGGGTGCCGGTCGCGGCCGTCGCCTACGGCTTTCTCAAGCTCGTCAGTTACCTCCAGACGGAACTGTTCACTGATCTCCCGCATGGCCTGGGCTTCCATGCCGAGCCGGTATGGTGGCCGCTGCCTGTTCTGGCGGTGGGCGGGATACTGACCGGGCTGGCCATCAGGTACCTGCCGGGCACTGGCGGCGCGCACCCGGCCGATGGTTTCAAGT
>JASHYW010000121.1 GCA_030042885.1 Streptosporangiaceae bacterium
GCATCCGCACGTGCAGCCCCTCGAGCTGCGCGGCCACGGCCTTCGCGTCTTCCGCGCCGCGGATCTCCCTGGCCGACCTGGCCCGCTTGATCAGCTCGATCTGCTTCTCCGCGCCGCGGGTCCAGGGCATCGCGAAGCCGCGCGGAATCAGGTAGTTGCGGCCGTAGCCGGCCGCCACGTCGACCACGTCGCCGGGCGCGCCGAGACCGCTCACCTCCTGGGTGAGGATGAGCTTCATCGGTGTACGGGTCATCTGCCTCGTCCCCTCACCGCGCCGTGCTCATATACGGCAGCAGCGCCATCTCCCGGGCGTTCTTTATCGCGGTCGCGACATCGCGCTGATGGCGCGTGCAATTGCCTGTCACCCGCCTGGCGCGGATCTTCCCGCGATCCGAGATGTACTTGCGGAGCAGGCCGGTGTCCTTGTAGTCGACGTAGACGATCCGCTCCTGGCAGAACACGCATACCTTTTTCTTCGGCTTGCGTACTGCTGGCTTGGCCATCATGGTGCTCCTTAGCAGAGAAATAAGGGGCCCCGCCCGCGGCGGGGATGGTCGATTCGGTGTTTACCTGGCTGATGTTCTAGAACGGAGGCTCGTCGGAATAGCCGCCCGGGCCGTTGGTGGCCCAGGGGTCGGCATCCCCGCCGTAGCCTCCCTGGCCGCCCGATGGCCGGCCGCCGGATCCTCCGGGACCGCCCTGGCCGGATCCGCCGGGACCACCCTGGCCGCCGTAGCCCCCTGACCCGCGGGCGACCCGGTTGACCTTGGCCGAGGCATTGCGCAGCGAGGGCCCGACATCGTCCACCTCGACCTCGTAGACGGTGCGCTTCTCGCCCTCCTTGGTCTCATACGACCGCTGCCGCAGGCGACCCGAGACGATGACCCGCATCCCCCGGGTCAGGGATTCCGCTACGTTCTCCGCCGCCTGCCGCCACACGTTGCAGGTCAGGAACAGGCTGTCGCCGTCCTTCCACTCCCCGGTGGAATTGTCCCGGAACCTGGGCGTCGAGGCCACCCGGAACCGGGCCACCGGCTGTCCCGCCGGGGTGAACCGCAATTCCGGATCATCGACGAGGTTTCCCGCGATCGTGATCTGAGTGTCGCCTGCTGCCATCGGAGTACTCCGGATCGCTAACGAATTTTGCCTGCTGCTGGAGGAACGGGCTGCCGAAGCCGCGCTCAGTGGTGATGCTCGGGCCGCGTGACCTTCGTCCGCAGCACGGCCTCATTCAGGTTGAGCTGACGGTCGAGTTCCTGCACGACCCCGGGCTCGGCGGTCAGGTCCACGACGGCGTAGACGCCCTCTGACTTCTTCTCGATCTGATACGCAAGACGGCGCTTGCCCCAGATGTCCACCTTGTCGACCTTGCCGCCGCCGCCCGTCACGACCTTGAGGAACTGGTCGAGTGACGGCTGGACGGTGCGCTCCTCGAGGTTGGGGTCCAGGATGATCATTATCTCGTAATGGCGCATGAGCGTCGCAGCCTCCTCTGGACTGATGCGGCCACGGTCTTTCCGTGGCAGGAGGTGTCGCGGACACGGGCCGGGCGGATGCCGGCCGGTCGCCGCAGCGGCGCTAGTTTACCCAACATCGGCCGATCCGCGGTAACCGGGCGGAAGGCCGCCGCGGCCGGGCAGCGTGGATTCCTGACCGGGCAGACAGGGAAGGCTGTCCGGTGAAAACATATGCTGTGAGTCAAGAGCCAGGAGGTGGTCAACGTGGCAAGCACCCGTCAGGATCGGCCGCGTCCGCACATCCTGAACTCGGATGGACAGCCGCACCCGGTCCTGAATGTCCTGACCATTTTCACGCTGCTGGACGGCCTGGTCTCCTTCGCCATCGGCATGTTCGTCCGGAACGAGCCGACGGCCGCGGCGGCGTGGCACATCATCGCGACCGCCACCGGGCTGTCCGCGATCCTGGTCGGGTTGTACGCGCAGATGATCTCGGCCACCCGTGAGCAGCGAGTGCTCATCGTGGCCGGCATGATCGCCGGGTTCGTCGGCTTGGCCCTCGGCCTGTCCAAGGGCGGCTTCATCGCCTGATTTCACCCCGCTAGGCTCGGTGCATGCTGCGCATCGGAGCCCACTTCCACGTAGATAACCCGCTGGCCGAGGCGATCGCTTGCGGAGCGGACGCGGCCCAGTTCTTCCTCGGCGACCCCCAGGGCTGGAAGGGACCGGTGATACCCGGCGGGGACCCGGCCGCCATCAGGGACGCCTACGCCGCCGCGGATATGGACATCTACATCCACGCGCCGTATGTCATCAACGTGGCCACCACCAATAACCGGATCAGGATTCCCAGTAGGAAGCTGCTCGACCAGCAGCTCAAGGCGGCCGCCTCGATCGGGGCCAAGGGCCTGATCGTGCACGGCGGCCATGTCACCGCGGGCGTCGATCCCCGCGAGGGCCTGGAGAACTGGCGCAAGGCGGTCGAGCGCATCGAACGGCCGCTGCCGATGCTGATCGAGAACACCGCGGGCGGTGACGGCGCCATGGCCAGGTCGCTCGACGCGATCGGCAGGCTGTGGGACGCGGTAGCCGGGTCGGACGGCGTGGACGTCGGCTTCTGCCTGGACACCTGCCACGCCAACTCGGCCGGCATCGACCTGGCCGACACGGTGGACCGGATCAAGGCCATCACCGGCCGGATCGACCTGGTGCACTGCAACAACTCACGCGATGAGTTCGGCTCGGGCCGGGACCGGCACGCCAACATCGCTGCCGGGACGATCGACCCGGCCCTGCTGCTCGGCGTGGTGCGCGCCGCCGGCGCGCCGGTCATCTGCGAGACACCCGATGAAGACGGCGGCCTCGCCGCCGACGTCAGCTGGCTGAAACACCACCTGCGCGGCTGAACCGCGGGCCCTGGGGGCTCAGCCGGATCCGGAACCGGTCCTCGGCCCGGTCCAGGACGCCGCCGGCCGGGTCATCGAGGCCGTGCGCTCGCACCACGTCCCGTTCGGGATGAAGAATGTCCCGCACCACATAGGCGGACAGCAGGGCTACGGTGAGGAACCTGGCCAGGAGCGCGGCGAAGTACCAGCCGGTGCTGATGCCCTGGTAGCCGGCGACCACGCCGCCCTGGGTGGTGCGGTAGATGAAGATGAGATAGCCCCAGATGCCGAAGAAGTAGCCGACCTCGGCGAGTTGCCACAGGACGTAGGGCCACAGCCGGGGCCGGGCCAGCACGGCCAGCGGCACCAGCCAGATGACGTACTGCGGTGACCAGACCTTGTTCGTCATCAGGAACGCGGCCAGGGCCAGGAAGCACAGCTGAGGAAGCCGGGGGCGGCGGGGAGCGGCCAGCGCGAGCACGGTGATCGCCACGGCCGCGGCGGCCAGGAAGACGGCCGACAGCCGGTTGAGTGGGCTGAGCTGCGCGTTGCCGAGCACGGGCAGGCTGAAGTGCTCGAAGAGGTACCAGATCGAGCCCCAGTCGGCGTAACGGTCCTTGCTGAACACGTAGAACGTGGCCCAGCCGGACGGCGCGGCGATCATGACCGGCAGGTTGACGGCCAGCCAGGCGAACACGGCCGCGGCGAAGGTCTTCGCGAACTCGCGCAACTGGCCGGTGCGCAGGCACAGCAGCAACAGCGGGCCGAACACCACCAGCGGGTAGAACTTGGCCGCTACCGCGAGGCCGAGCAGGATGCCGGCCCATACGCCGCGGCGGGCCGCCCAGGCGGCGATCCCGAGCGCGGTCAGCGCCATGGCGATCAGGTCCCAGTTGACGAACGCGTTCAGGATCAGCGCCGGGGAGAGCGCCACCAGCAGCGCCGCCCAGCGCCGGTCAGGGCCGAGCGCGCGCGCGGTCGCGAGCACGCCGGCCACCGCGCACACCGCGAGCAGCGCGGCGGTGACGTCGAAGAACTCCCGCCCCCTGATCGCCACGTCGACGTTCCTGACCAGCCAGGCCGCGACCTGCATGGCGCCGCCGATCAGCACCGGGTACTCGACGGGATGGCCGGTGTAGGGGACCTTGCCCGCGGCCAGCCCTTCGCCGTAGTAGAGCGGGAAGATGTCGGTGTAGCAGGAGTCCTGGAACTGTTTCGGGTAGGAGTACCAGGCGCCGGACCGGCAGGGTACCTTTTCCGCGAACGCGAGCGCCATGCCGAACGCGGACGCGGCGATGAGCACGCTGGTGCTGCCGAGGGCGACCGCGAGCGTCGAGCGCTCCCGCCACGCCCAGGTCACCTCGCGGTGGTCATCGGGCGGGAGAGCGCCCTGCCGGGCGGAATCCACCCTCCTATCTAACCGCGCCTGGAACCCTGCTGAGTCCCCCGCCTGTTCGTCCGGCGCCGCACCCACAGGCAGGCGGCGGGCAGCGCGGCGAAACCGCCGCCCACGGCGAAACCCGCCGCGGTGGCGTTCGCGGCCTGGGTGTTGCCCAGCCCGGTGGTCGGGCCGCCCGGGGTGGGGGTGTAGGTGGGCATGGGGCCGGGCGGCGGCAGGGTCGGCCAGCCGCTCGGGTTGTGGTCCTTCTTGTGCTTCGCGACCTTCCGCAGGCCCGGCGGCACCTGGTTCCACGCGCTCCCGGTGAAGACCACCGGCTGGAACTGCTCGGGTTGCGCGGGGAAGTTGGCCTCCGCGTAGGTGTGCCAGATCGTGGCCGGCCAGGTCCCGCCGTACCCGCCTTGCGAACTGCCGCCGAGGTAGTTGAGCGACTCTGTGCCCTGCCCCTGCTCGTTCGTGAAGATCGCCACCGCGAGGGCCTGGGTCGGGATGGCGCCGATGAAGAACGCCGACTGCGCGGTGTTCGTGGTGCCGGTCTTGGCGATGATCTCCTGGCCGTTGCTCATCGCCGCGACCGGGGCCGTGCCGTAGGGGGCGGTGTCCTCCGACATCGCGTACTGGACCTGCGAGTCCTCCTGGGCGTTGATGGTCGGGTCGGGATCGAACACCTGGTAGCTGGTGATCTTGAGCGGCGTCGGCACGCCGTTCCGCGTTATCGACGTGATCACGTGAGCGTCGTGGTAGACGCCGTTGTCGGCGATGGTGGCCAGCATCGAGGCCTGCTCGGCGACGGTCAGCGAGGCCTCCCCGAGCGCGAGGCCCGTGGTGTCCATGATCCCGGGATTGTAACTGGGCGGAGGATTCTCCCCCATCCCGGGCGGAGCGAGTACCCGCTCCCCCTGCTTATTCACGTAGGTCGGCAGGAGGCCGGTGCCGGGGTCGTAGATGTCCACGCCGAAGGCCTTCGCCATCGAGACGACGGCGCTGCCGCCCACGCGGTGCCACAGGTCGGTATAGGCCGTGTTGATCG